>NZ_JANSHP010000006.1:0-106620 GCF_047502605.1 Synechococcus sp. RC10A2 | reverse complement strand
AAGTTGGTTTGCTAAGTGCTGCTATTGTACCCCTTGAGCCCTTAACAGGCTGTAGTGGTGGCAGTGGAAAATCACCGGCTCGCCAAAGAGAGAAATGAGCTTGCGCTCGCGGTCAAGGCGTAGATGCTCCAACATAGGTGGCTTGAGCTCGAGGCGATAGGAAGGGGCAACAGTTGACGACTTCTACAACCTTAGCCTTTAGCTAGGCAAGGCAATAGGCAAGCGCTCTACCCCCAATACCTCAGATACCGCTTTGTGGAGAATGCGGAGCTCCTGGGGGTTTAGGGTGCCTTTTTCTAGGCGGATGCGGTCAATGCCCGTTTTTAGGGACAAGCGCAGCATGACAAAGTTGGGATCCGGAGCGTAGCGCTTGGCGTAGCTAATCAAAGCCTGAGCAGTGGATAGGGTGCCGTCTTGAACAGGAGGCAGCAGCGGTTTGCCGTCGATGAGGATAGCTTTGATCCGCTCTGAAATTGCTTTGAGGTCGGTGATGGAGCGGGTCAAAAACAAAACAAAGTAGGGACTTTTGGGGAAAGACTTCAGGATCACCCGCACATGAGATGAGCCCGTTGTGAGGTAATCCGTCTCCTCCTCAGGGCTGACCGTTTGGCAAAGGCGGTTGTTGGCTTGGAGCAAATCGCTGGCGTAGGTGCCCAAAAGTTACAGCGCCTGTTCTTCCTGGGCATCGCGGGCGTAAGTTACTTTGGCTACCGTTTTGCCATCCGTGACCCGCCCTACCAAGACGGCGATGAGGCCAGGGAGCCCAGGAATATGCTGCTCAATTACACTTTGCAGGGTGCGAATAGCCATGCTCCTCTCCGAGGTTAAGACTAGGTTCTTCGCTCATTGTAGCGATTAGGAAGCCTAACCCACGAACATTTACTGATATTGACGAAGCTTTCCGAGGAGGCTCAGCCCTCGCGCCACGGATCCCAGTTCTCATGAAATTTGCCTTCCAGGATGGCCTGGCGCATCTTTTGGGTGTAGCGCATCAGCTCCGTGATGTTGTGGATGGAAAGCAAGGTGTAGCCCAGGATCTCTTGGGCGCGGATGAGGTGGCATAAATAGGCGCGGCTGAAGTGGCGGCAGGTGTAGCAGGGGCAGTCGGGATCGATGGGATCCAGGCTGCGGCGGTGTTCGGCGTTCTTGATGTTCCAGCGTTGGCCGCGGCTGATCACGGTGCCGTGGCGGGCATAGCGCGTGGGAATGACGCAGTCAAACAAGTCCACGCCGGCAGCCACTGCCGCCCGCATCTCGGCATAGGTGCCTACCCCCATAAGATAACGGGGGCGATCCGCCGGCAACAGAGGAGCTGTTTGTCGTACCACCGCGTGCATCAGCTCCACCGGCTCTCCCACGCTGACGCCGCCGATGGCATAGCCGGGCAGATCCAGCCGGCAGACTTCTTCTGCTGCCTGCCGACGCAGCTCCGGGTAAACCCCGCCCTGGACAATGCCAAACAAAGCCTGGTCTGAGCGGCGGTGGGCCTCCACGCAGCGCTTCAGCCATTGAGTAGTCCGCCGCACCGCTGCCGCCACCGCCTCAGGGCTAGCAGGATAGGGCGGGCACTCGTCAAAGGCCATGATGATGTCTGCCCCCAGGGCATTTTGGATCTGGATAGACAGCTCCGGGGTGAAACGGATGAGACGGCCATCGCGGGGCGAGCGAAACGTTACCCCTTCCTCGTCGATTTGGCGGATGGCGCTGAGGCTGAAGACCTGAAAGCCGCCCGAATCCGTGAGGATGGGGCCCGGCCAGCCCATAAAGTGGTGTAGCCCCCCTGCTTCTTGGATGATGCTCTCGCCGGGCTGCAGGTGGAGGTGGTAGGTGTTGCAGAGAAGGATGGGGGCACCGGTTTCCTTGAGCTGAGCCGGGGTGAGGGTCTTCACGTTGGCCAGAGTTCCCACCGGCATGAAGCAAGGGGTGGGAATTTCGCCGTGGGGGGTGATGAAATATCCCGCCCGCGCCTGCGTGTTGGGGCAGGTGCCCTCGCAAACAAAAGTAAAAGCCGCCAAAGTTAGCGCTCTGGATCCATTGCGTGCGCAGCCGAGCTTAGCATAAGAGTAGGATCCCTTTGCAGAACCTGCCTCTGCCCTTGACAGGGATCCCTTTTCTTGGGCAGACTTATAGATCGCTGCGGAACTGGCGGAATGGTAGACGCGCTAGATTCAGGTTCTAGTGGCAGCAATGCCATCGGGGTTCAAGTCCCCGGTTCCGCATCTAAGTACAGCTAAGATCTCTGGCTTCACCTCTACTTCCTCTTACAGAGTCAGCTTCTTTTCAATTTGAGCCAGCTTAATACGGGCAAGGGCCAGGTTTCCTTTCTCTCGATCCAGGGCCAGATAGAAAAACAAGCCAGGTATATCCCTGAGTAGATACATCAGGTGGTACTGAGTCTCCAGAATGATAAGTATCTCTTCCAGTGAATCCAAGGGACTCCGCAACTCGCATCTTAGCGCGGATCACCTCTGTGTTTCCGGCAACAGCCAGCTCTAGATTAGCTTCGGGAAAGGCAGGGCTGTTGGTACCCTTGTATCCCAGGCACATCCCGGTTTTCCAATCCCCCAGTGCTACCCCCAAGGCACCATCAATGCTCAAGGCCTCTACCAGGCTATCTTGGAGCTTTTGCATAGCTAAAGCTATTCTCCTTTTGCCGAGCTTGTGGTATCATGCTAGGCCCTTTGTTAAAAAGTTTCAACCTGAAGTTCCCATACGAACGATAGGAAATAGCCTGGTCATCTTAACTAACACCATAGATTGGAGTTTATTGTATCAATCTTCCCTGGCTTTGACACCAGTACGAATGTCGAGACTGAGATCCGACCAGCTTTTTTCTCTTCTGCCTACAGCGGATCTGGATAGGTCAGGTCTGGGCCTGTAATTTTGCCTCGTCTGACGGAGCTGCTGAGCAGGGCGAGAATGCAGACAGCTCATCCAGCAGGAAGTGGGCTTGGGGATCGGATCCCTGTAGCTTCCGGTAGAGAGGCTTGGAGGTTATGCTGGGGTTACCTCTTTTACCTTGAGACTATCGACCTCCGAGATCGGTGGATCGGGATCCCTTCCTGGCCTATGCCCAAAGCCCCCCTCCCTCCCAACGAAAAAGAGCGGCTGGCTGCCCTGCGGCAGTATCAGATTCTCGATACGGCACCTGAAACTGCCTTTGACGAGATCGTCCGCCTTGCCGCCTACATCTGCGGCACGCCCATTGCTCTGGTCAGCCTTATCGACGAACACCGCCAGTGGTTTAAAGCCAAATTCGGCGTCGATGTGCAGGAGACTCCCCGGGATGTGGCCTTCTGCGCCCACGCCATCTTGTCTCCCCAAGAGCCGCTGGTGGTGCCGGATGCCACTCAGGATCCGCGCTTTGCCGACAACCCGCTTGTTACCCAAGAGCCCCACATCCGCTTCTATGCTGGCATCCCTCTGGTAACTCCAGAAGGGCAAGCCTTAGGCACGCTTTGCGTTATCGATTATCAGCCTCGGCAGCTTAGCCCGGAGCAATTGGAGCAGCTCAAGGCTCTGGCCCATCAGGTAGTAGCTCAGTTGGAGCTGCGCCGTAGCTTGAGGGAACTGGCTCAGACGCCTCTGCTGCCTAAGTCGGGGGATACTAAACCTGCCCGCAAAAACCGCTTTCTCCTCAAGGTGACGGCCGGTTTTGGCCTAGCTGCCTTGCTTCTGGGCGGGATCACCTACTCAGCTCAGCGGAATGCCTCTCAACTGCCGCAACTGACAAGCCGAGTGGCCCACACTCTGAAAGCAATCCAAAGCTTGGAGGGATTGTTGGCGGAAACCGGAGCCGCCGAGGCCGGTCAATATGGTTATCTTCTGACCAATAATCCTCGCTATCTCAGTGAGTACCAAGCCAGCCTTGAAGCCACCTCCACCCATCTGCGCTTGTTGAAAGAGCTCACTGCTGACAACCCCCTGCAGCAAGAGCGCCTGGAGCGCCTAGAGCTGCTGCTGGAGCAACGGCTGAGGGTTTTCCAGGATTTGATCCGGCTGAGGGAGCAAGAGGGGCTACCTGCCGTTCAGGAAGCTCTAGAAAGCAGCGAAGGGCCAAGGTTAACGGAGCAAATTGTCGAGTTGATTCGGGTGCTGCAGCAGGAGGAGAATCGCCTTCTGGAGCAACGCAATCAGGAACTGCAGTTAACCTGGGTGAGAACCAATCTTGTTGCCCTGGGGGGGCTGATTTTCACTTACCTGGTTCTGAGCGCCGTTTACTTCCTCATCCGCCGGGAGACTGCCGAGCGAGAAGAGGCAGAACGATCCCTCAAGCAAGAGCGAGATTTTACCAACGCGGTTATCGATACGGCAGGGGCGCTGGTGGTGGTCATGGATCCGGAAGGGCGCATCCTGCGCTTTAACCGCGCTGCTGAGCAGCTCTCTGGCTACTCGCTGGCAGAAGTTAAGAACCGGCTGCTGTGGGATTTGGGTTTGATCCCGCCGGAAGATGTGCCTGGTGTGAAGCAAGCTTTTGAACAGCTCAGGGGCAATCCCTCCCTATTCTTGAACCGCCATGAAAACTTCTGGCGCACCAAGCAGGGGGCCTTGCGGCTGATTGCTTGGACCAACACTGCCCTGGTCAGCGCCGATGGCAAGGTGGAGTTTGTCATAGGCACCGGTCTCGACATCACCGACCGCAAGCTGGCGGAGCTGGCCCTCAAAGAAAGCGAAGAGCGCTACCGGGATCTCTTTGAAAATGCTAGCGACCTCATCCAAAGCGTGGATGCCGAAGGGCGCTTTTTGTATGTCAACCGCGCCTGGAAAGAAACCCTGGGCTACGACGAAACTCAAATCCAGCAAATGAGGGTTTTCGACATCATCCACCCCGACTATCGGCAACACTGCCAGATGCTTTTTCAAAAGCTCATGGCAGGAGAGCTATTGGAAAACGTCGAGACGGCCTTTGTAACTGCTAACGGGGAAACGGTCTGGGTGGAGGGCAATGTCAACTGCCGCTTTGAAGATGGGGTGATGGTCTCCACGCGGGGCATCTTCCGCAACATCACCGAGCGCAAAAAAGCTGCCGAAGAGCTGGAGCGCCAGAGCCGGCGGGCTCAACTCCTGGCCGATCTTAGCTTAAAGATCCGCCAATCTTTGGATATTGCCGAGATCCTGGAAACGGCAGTGACGGAGATCCAAGCCCTGCTCAAAGCCGACCGAGTCTTGGTCTACCGCTTCCAGCCGGATGGCTCCGGGATCATCTCCAACGAGAAAACTCAGCCGGGGATCCCCTCCTTGATGGGAGAGGTGATCGAGGATCCCTGTTTTCAGGAAAAGTACGCCCAGCTCTACAGCCAGGGCCGGGTTTGCGCCGTCAGCAACGTGGAGACCGAAGGGCTGGAGCCCTGTTACCTGGAGCTGCTGCGAAAAATGCAGGTCAAGGCCAACCTGGTGGTGCCCCTATTGATGGAGCAGCGGCTGTGGGGGCTGTTGCTGGCTCACCAGTGCTCGGCACCCCGCCAGTGGCAGCCGTTTGAGATTGAGCTGCTATCGCAACTGGCCAACCAAATCGGCATTGCCCTCACCCAAGCAGCCCTTTTGGAGCGGGAGAGAAAGCGCAGCCTCGAGCTGGAACAAGCCCGCAAAGCGGCAGAGCAAGCTGCCCAGGCCAAAAGCGGCTTCTTGGCCACCATGAGCCACGAGATCCGCACCCCCATGAACGCGGTGTTGGGGATGACGGGCCTGCTGCTGGAGACCCCCCTCAATGCAGAACAGCGGGACTTTGTAGAGACCATCCGCGTCAGCGGCGATGCGCTGCTCACCCTCATCAACGACATCCTGGACTTCTCCAAATTGGAGGCCGGGGAAATGGAGCTGGAGATCCTGGATTTCGATCTCCGCTCGTGTCTGGAAGAGGTGGCGGATCTGTTTGCCCCCACTGCCCATGCCAAGGGCCTGGAGCTGGCGGTGCTCGTGCCGCCGGAAGTGCCCCACTATCTGCGGGGGGATGCGTCGCGGCTGCGCCAAATCCTCAACAATTTGGTCAGCAACGCCATCAAGTTCACCCACCAAGGGGAGGTGGTCATCCAGGCCGAGCTGCTGCAAAAAACAGCCACCCACGTCCAACTGCGGCTCTCGGTCAGGGATACAGGGATCGGGATCCCCAAGGATGCTCAAACCAAGCTATTTCAGCCCTTTACCCAGGTGGATGCTTCCACCACCCGCAAATACGGGGGCACAGGGCTGGGCCTGGCCATTTGCAAGCAACTGACAGAGCTGATGGGAGGTCGGATCTTCCTGGAGAGCGAGGAGGGCCGCGGCAGCACCTTCAGCCTCGAACTCACCCTGGAAAGACAGCCCTACGCCCGACAGATCTCCCAGCAGCCCGCCCGCATCCCTGTCGATCTCCAGGGCAAGCGGCTGTTGGTAGTCGATGACAACGCCACCAACCGCAAGATTGTCCGCTACCAGGCCACCGCTTGGGGCATGGTGGTGGAAGAGGCCGAGAACGCCTATCAAGCTCTGGACAAGCTGCGCCAGGCTGCGCGGGAAGGGATCCCTTTCCCCTTGGCGGTTTTGGACATGCAGATGCCGGAGGTGGATGGGGAGACCCTGGGCCGCTGGATCAAGGCGGATCCGGAACTGTCCCAGACGCAACTGGTGATGATGACTTCACTGGGACTGGGGGAGCACTCCCGCCGCGCTGCCGAAATCGGCTTTGCCGCCTACTTGGTTAAGCCGGTAAAACAAAGCCGTCTGCAGGAAGCGCTGGTCATGGCGCTGGGCAAATCCTCCGGCCTGGCCACTTCGCTGCTATCCATGAGCACTGCCGCTTCTCAAAGTGCGCCCTCACCCAGCCGTCCCCAGCAATCCCTGCGCATCCTGCTAGCAGAAGACAACCCCGTCAACCAGAAGGTGGCCCTGCGCCAGCTCCAGAGCTTGGGCTACTTGGCGGATGTGGTGGCCAACGGCCAAGAAGTGTTGGATCTGCTGGAGCAAGTCAAGTACGACCTCGTTTTCATGGATTGCCAAATGCCAGTAATGGATGGCTACGAGGCCACGCGCCGTCTGCGCCAGCGGGAGCAGGGATCTGGCCACCACACCGTGGTGATTGCCATCACGGCCAACGCTATGCACGAGGATCGGGAGCGCTGCCTGCAAGCAGGGATGGACGACTATCTCAGTAAGCCGGTGCTAAAGGAGGATTTGGAGAGAGTGATCAACTACTGGAGCCGCAAGATCGCCTCCTCCGCACTAGGAGCAGCCAATGGGCCTACCTCCGAGGTGGCTTCGCCCGCTCCGCCTTCTCCTAAGGGTGCCAGCGGCAACTCTGATCCCACGCTGCCCTATCCCATCGACTCGGCTTGCTTGGAGCGGGTTACGGGCGGCGACAGCCAGTTTCAGCGGGAGCTGCTGCAGGTGTTCGTCCAGGATTGCCAGAACCAGTTGCCGCGGCTGCGCCAAGCCGTTGCAGCGGGTAATGCTGAAGACTTGAGGAAAATTGCCCACCGCCTCAAGGGAGCCAGCGCTAACGTGGGGGCCCATGCCTTTTCTCAAGCAGCCCGCGAGCTCGAGCACCTGGGGGTGCAACTGGCCCAGCAGGGATCCCTGGACAGTGCTGCACCAGAATGGGCCAGGGCTTCCCAGGGCCTAGAGGAGCTGGAGCGCATCCTAGCCGACATTTGCCAGTACTTGCAGAATTTGTAGGGGGTAGAGCCTCAGCAAAGCAAAAGCTCGGCTGCCAGCCGAGCAGAAAGGGTCTGTGCCAGGGCTTGGGATTACATCAGGCCGATTTGAGAGAGGATCCCTTGGCCCGTGAGCAGCTCGGTCAAAACGCCGATTACAAAGCCCAGCATCGCCAGCCGGCCATTCCATTTTTCGGCAAAGGGCGTAAAGCCAAACTTAGCTTCTTGGTTTTCCATGGCTGCAACTCCATCAGTAGGTGACATTCCCAATGTGGCTCAGATATTAAAAAGTGTCAAGTTTTGTGTCGAGAGCTAACAAGCCGCAGGCAGTGGATCCCTAGCTGCTTTTGACGGCAGTCCAGACAGCGTCAACCAGACGTAGCTGCTCCTGCGACAGCACTTTGAGGTACTTTAGCCTGGCAAAGGTCGCCTCATCGGGGTATATGGCTGGGTTTTGGCGATCCCGGGGGTTGATCCTGGGCAGGGCAGCAGCGTTGGGGGTAGCAAAGCGGTTGTAGTTGCTCAGTTGAGCGCCAATTTCCGGCTCCAGAATGAAGTTGATGAAGCGGTTGGCCAGCTCTGGGTTAGGAGCTTTGGCAGGGATGGCCATCACGTCAAGCCAAATGTGGGCGCCCTCGCGGGGGACAAAGTAGCCAATGTTGGGATTTTCTTCGGCAGCTTGCAGGGCATCACCGCTGTAGACAACCGCCACGTTGGCTGTCCCGGAGACCAGTTGATTTTTGCCGCCCACCCCGCCAATGAGACCGGCGCTGCGGCGTTTGGCTTGAATCAACAGCTCCTGAATCTGCTGCAGCTCTGCGGGAACGGTAGTACTGGGGTCAAAGCCCAGGTAGAAGGCGGCAGCCGCAAGCATAGAGCGCATCTCGTCGATCATCACAAAGGGGCCGTACTGCTGCTTAGGATCAAAGATCAGCCCCCAGGAACGCTCAAAGTTTTCCGGCAGGCGGTCTTTGCGGTAGCCAATGCCGGTGGTGCCCCACTGGTAGGGAACGGTGTAGGTGTTTTCTGGGTCAAAGGGCAAGCCGACAAACTTCTCGTCCAGGTTGCGGAGATTGGGAATGAGGTTTTTGTTGAGAGGCTGCAGCAGGCCCAGCTCCACCATGTTGGGCACAACGTAGTCGGTGGGCACGACAATGTCGTACTGGCTGACGCCGCCCCCCCGCAGCTTGGCAATCATGTCCTCGTTGGACTCGTACACACTCACCACTACGCGGCTGTTAGTGGCTTTCTCAAAGGCCGTGAGAATGGCTGGGTCAATGTATTCCGACCAGATGTAGAGTTGGAGGGTTTGTTTTCGGGCAGCAGTTCCTAAGCGCCAAAAGAAAAGCAGGGCCAGTAGACAGCAGAGCAAAGCAACGGCCGTGGCAATTCTCTTTTTCATGGGCATTTTCAAACCTAGTGGAGCTGGACGTCGCCCTTACACCTAGCCATGGATCTGGAGCGATCCTGTCCGGCCAACTGCGGTTCAAACCCCTGCTCTAGCCTACCACCTGGACTTCCCCGTTGCTGCTCTCCCCAGCCAAGAAGAGCAACTGATATAGCCGCTGCTGCTCGGCAGGGTTACAGTAACGCTGTTGCTGCGCGGGCCAATCTTGGAGAGCCAGCTTCTGTTGTTCCTGCAGCCAGTTCTGCAAGCTTGAGTCGACAGGTAGCTGGGCCTGGAGAACTTGCAAGTCGTTAAAGCGGCCCAACTGTTCCTGCAGACGCTTGAGGGCCTTCACCCAGCTTTGGAGGGTCTCTCCGTAGAAAGGTGCAAAAAACTCTAGCTGGTAGCGCAGGCGTTTGGTGGCTTTGCGCAGGTCATGCAGTTGTTCAGCCTGAGCTTCGGTTTCGGGGAAGGCCGGGATCCGCCAACCCGGCTGCAGGAACCACGCCGCCACTAGCGGCGCCAAAAGATGGGGCAAGCTCTCCTGCACAGGAAGCTGGGCCGCAGGCCGGTAGCGAGGAGAAACCAGCCACTCTTCGCAAGCAGCCTGGAACTTCAGGAAGTCCTCCTCTGCCAGAATGCGGCGGGAGTGTTTCTCGGCTTGAGCTTGGCGCCGCTGCAGCTTTTCCTTCAGCTCCTCTAGCTCCGCCTGCTGGTCTGCCGGGATCCCTTGCCAACAGGGCTCGTGGAGGATTTCTAGCAACACGTCCAGATCCCGCTGCTGGCCTAGCGTCTTGATCAACTTTCGCAAACGTTTGGGCCTGAGCGGCTTGGGCAGGCGCAGGGATCCCTGAAACACCTCCACCCAGGTGCCGATGCGGCGCAGGCCCACCCGGATCTGATGGAGGGACTCTGCTGCCTCCGGGTGTTGGTTGAGAACCCGCCCCACGTGCTTCTGCAGCCGCTGCCATTGCTGGCTCAACAGTTGGTGGGCCAAAGCGGCCACGCTGGGCGAAGGGGAAGACGCAAGCAAGATCGAGCGCTCGCTTTTCTGCTCAGCAGCAATGGCATTCACGGCAAATCTCCTCTACCTCTCAAACCTGGGACTGAAAAAGGCAAAAGGCTTTCCCTGCATAGCCTACTTAACTTAGCCTGAGGTCACCCGCGCTCTCTTCTTTTTTAACCTACTCTTAACCTCAGAGGGATCCGAGCAAGGTATGGACAGGGAAACGGTTGAGAAATAGACCCTTGCGCTCCGCCCCACCGCCATTCGGGTTAGCAGGACAGAGCCTTTGGTAGGTGGGGCCTGATCGCTGCCCAGATGCGTGTGGCCACCTCCGCCGGGGATCCCTCGCCGGGAATGCGGACAATCCGCTGCGGCTCTGCGGCGGCTAGAGCTTGAAATCCGCGGTAAACCCGGCGGTGGAACTCCAGGTGCTCCTGTTCGAGCTTGTCGCCAAGACGGGAGCGCGCCAGCCCCACTTCGGGAGCAAGATCCAGCCACAGGGTAAGCTGCGGCTGCAGCCCGCCGGTGGCCAAGTGGTTGAGCTGGCGGATCTGCTCCAAGTTCAGGCCTCGACCGTAGCCCTGGTAGGCCAAGGTGGAATCGGTGAAGCGATCACAGATCACCACTTGTCCCACCGCGAGAGCCGGCGCGATGACCTTGTTCACGTGTTCAGCCCGATCCGCAGCGTACAGGAGCAGCTCGGCCAGCGGCGTCAAGGGATCCCCGTGCAACAGCAGCTCCCGCAGCGCTTCGCCCAGCGCCGTCCCTCCCGGCTCGCGGGTAGACACGCAGGCGTAGCCTTCTCGTTGCAGCCGCTCGGCCAAGAGGGCTTGCTGGGTGGTTTTGCCCACCCCCTCCCCGCCTTCTAGAGTAATGAACACGGCGCCGTCAGGGGGCTAGCGCAGGTTAAGCTGCGGTTGCAAATCAAAGGAGTGGCCCGGCACCATCACGTACACGTCGGGGATGTTGGTGGGCTCCAGGTTTTGCAGGGCCAGCCCCTCCACGTTGGAGCGGAGCGCGTTGTTGACGGCGGTTTCCAGTTGGGACAAAACCTGGGCCTCATTACCCTGAGTGGCTAAGCTGGGAAACTGGTTGTAGACGGCGCGGGCCAAGCTGCTGGCCAAGGGGATCTGGATCAGGGTGAGGTTGGATCCGCCCAGTTGCGGGCCCAAGGTGTTTGCCCGCCCGCGGATGCCCAAAGCTTGGAGGGCATTGGCCGTTTGGCTGACAGGGATGGTGCAGGTGTCCATCTTGTAAATGGGCACCGAAGCCATGGTGAGGGCAGAGACGCTGGTCAGTTGCACCACGGTAAAGGAAGCCGTGCCGTTGTAGGCAAAGCAAAAATCCCGGAAGGCCGCCGGCACATTGGCAGCGCGGATGGGGCGCTCATCGTCAAAGCCGCCCGACTCGGCAAAGATGTTGCGGATGGCAAACCCGCCGAAGAAGGCCAGCAGGGCCACCACCAGCAGGATGGTCAGATCTGAGGAGGAGACTCCCCCTGAAGAGCTGCTGCTGCGTCCTCCCCCTCCATATCCCCCCCTGCCCCCGTAGCTGGGGGTGTAGCCGTAAGCTGCAGAACGGCTGGAGTCGCTCCGGTAGGAGCCGGCATAGGCGGCAGAGCGGGCGGATCCGTCGTAACCCCAGTTGCTGGAGATAGGGCGCCGGGGAACCAAGGCTTGTCCGGCACGGCTGGGCCGGGGCCGAGAGGACTCCGTCTCGGCACCCCGCGAAGATCCGGCGGCAGCTTCTCGGGCTGAGCTGGCCCTCTGTCCTCCGCGCCCAGAGAGACGAGCAGCGGACGTCTTGCCATCGTTTTGCCTCTCCTCATCCTCTAGCCAGTCTTCGGCACCTCCAGTGGAGGGAGTAGAGCCGTCCTCCGGCAAGGGGGGCGGGGAACGCCGGCCTTGGGACTCTGGGCTGTTGGGAGCTTGGCCGCGGCTTCCCTCGCCGGCAGCAGCCGTTGAGTCTGGAATACGGTTTGGATCCCGGCTTGGATCGCGCTCCTCAGAGAAGGTCATTCTTCAGGCTCCCAACGCAAAACTGGCACTCCCATCTTCCTGTACCGAGGAAACCTTTTGACAGGTAGGATCCACAGAGCTGCAGCCTTAGGGTTCAAGGGATCCCCCCCGCGGCCTCGTGAAACCTTTTCTGGCCCAGGCTGCTGCCATTGTCTCGGCCCCCCTCGTGGAGAATGCAGCCGTACCTTCAAGCTAGCCTAGACTGCGCTCCAAGATGAGGAGCTGTTCTTTCAGGGCTCTCAGGGCCTGGCCGCGGTGGCCGACCGCTTCTTTTTGCGCCGGGCTCATCTCGGCGAAGGTCAGCCCCACTTCGGGCACCCAAAAGAGGGGGTCGTAGCCAAACCCTCCCTTGCCCCGCGGCTGAGCCAGGATCTCCCCGTGGCAGATGCCCTCCACCAAGGCCCGCACCTGGCCCTGGGGATCGACAAGGGCAATGGCGCAGTGAAAGCTGGCTTGGCGGTTGGGGATCCCTTCCATCTCCCGCAGCAGCCGCTGGATGCGGGCGGCATCGTCGGGGGCATAGCGAGCGGAGTGGATCCCGGGGGCGCCGCCAAGGGCTGCCACCGCCAGGCCGGAGTCATCAGCAATGGCCCACTCCCCCAGCGATTCTGCCACGGCCTTGGCCTTGAGAAGGGCATTTTCGGCAAAGGTGCTGCCGCTCTCTTCCACAGTCAGCTCGGCAGGCAGGGGGCGCAGCTCCCAGGCAGGGGCATGGAGCTGAAAAAAGGTGCTGAACTCCCGCCATTTGCCGGAGTTGCTGCTGGCCAAGATCAAGGGGCGTGCCATAAGGGTATCTTAGGGGAAACCAGCAGACAGTGGGGGGGCTGCCCAGGGGCTCAGGGGATTTCCAGAACCATGTTGTGCAGCGCCGTGTTGATCACCAGGGTGGATCCGCACCGCTCCACCTTGCCCCCGTCCCAGTGCATGTGGCCGCAGATGTAGTAGCGCGGCTGCAGGTGATCCACCAAGGGGCGCAAGGTGGGCATGCGGCGGTGGTACCATTTTCCGCCTTCGTCCAACAGGCCCCGCGGCGGCGCGTGGCTGAGCAACAGGTCAATGGGGCGAGGAGGTTGACCGTAGAGGGTGAGCAGCTCCTGCAGATGGCTGCGGGTGAGGGTCCAGCTCCAACCACAGGGGGGAGTCCAGGGCACCGCCAGCACTTGGAGCCCCAGCCACTCAAAGCAACAGGACTGGGTAATCGCCCGCCCCCAACTGCCAGCCAGCGGCTCCAGAACAGAGGCTGCCGGATCGTGGTTGCCGGGCAAAAAGAGCCAGGGCTTGCCCAGACTGTCCACCGCCGCCAGAAAAGATTGCAACTGGGCCACCTCGGCTTGGGCTGTGGGGTGAAAGCCTTGAGTGGCTTTGCAGGAGGGCTTGCCGGCCTTGGAACAGAAATCGCCGCAGTTGATGTAAGCATCCACTTGGGGCAGATGGTCAAGGGCCTGCCGGATCAGCCGGTCGTTGCCGTGGTAGTCGGAGCCGAGGAGCAGTTTAATTCCCATAGGCTGGCGGGAAGCGAGGGGTCTATTGCGGACGAGATCCCTGCAGCAGGGCAGCCACTTGTTGCCAAGAGCTGCGGTACCAGGCCCGCTGGGCCTCCAGCTCCTCTTCCAAAGATCCTGTCGGGCCAAACTCTGGACAGGCATACCCCAGGGAGCGCAGGCCGGCCACTAACAGCGCTGGCGACAGCCACCATTGCTGGGCCAAGCGTAACAGATCCACCTGGGCTTGGTTTTGCAGGTAGTGGCGCAATTGCCGTTGTAAGGCAGCGGCGGAGGGCAGAGGCACCGCCTGGTGGTGCAGGACAATCAGCAGCGCGTCGCCGGGAGTGCAGGAGAGCAACCACTTGAGGTGATCCAAAGAGGGAGGCCAACTCCACAGCCACAGTTGGTTGTAGCGATGGCCAGCTTGGGGGCGGTCGTAGTGGAGGGTCAGGGAGGGATGCTGCTTCGGTGGCAGGACAAACGTAGGGCGCCGGAAGCCGTAGAGGAGGATCGTTCCCCGCGCCTGGGGCAGGAGGGCAGAAAATCGAGATACAGCCTGCCAACGCAGCGGTTGGGTGGGCTGGGGGGCAGGGCGGTAGATCAGCAGGGGGGAGGGTGCTGCCTGGGCGCCAGCTTTGGCATCGGAGAGGGTGGGAGCGACGGCGGCGGGCGAAAGATCGGCAGAGCTGGCTTCTGCGGCAGGCCGGATCCCAAGAATCTCCAGCTCCAGTTGGGTTTCTTCCCCCCACCTTTTGGCCTTGAGGGTGTAGGCGATGTCAATCTGCGCCGGCAGGGGATAGGCGGCGGCCCCTCGCCACCAAATGGCCCACAGGGGACGGCTGCGGGCTTTGGCTGGGGCAGCAAGTGAGGATCCTGCCCCGTCTAGGCCCCGGCTGACGGGATCCCGGAGCAGCAGCTTCAGGTGGCCGGGGGTATCCTCCCCCCTTTGGGCAGGCTGTGGGCAAAATCGCTGCTGTTGCAACACCTGCAGGTTGCGGCTGCAAAAGACCGGCTCCGGATTGCCGATGCCACAGGGCTGCAACCGCTGCAGCTCGCGGTAGAGGTCGAAGGTGAGATCCGCCAGTGCCACCTCCGCGTCGATCTGCACCAGGGGACGGATTTGTTCCGGCTGCAACCGCTGTTGGGCAAATTGCCGAAGCCGCTCTTCCAAAAGAGGCCAGTTTTCCGCCCTCAGGCTAAATCCCCCCGCCGCCGGGTGGCCGCCGTGTTTGCTGAACAAATCTTTGCAAAACTCCAACGCCTGAAACACGTCGAACTCCGGGATCCCCTGCCGCGCCGAGCCGGTAATCTCCCCCTGGGGCGACTGGCTGCCGATAAACACCGGACAGCCAAAACGCTCCGCCAGCCGCGAGGCCACCAGGCCAATTACCCCTTTGTGCCAGCGCTGCTGCGGGGATCCCAAAATCGTCAACACTCGCTCTTGCTGCAGATCCCGCCCTTGCCGGGCGATTTGCTCCAGGGCCTCCGCCTCGATGCGCCCACACATCTGCTGCCGCACCTGGTTGAGGCGTTCGCAGCGGCGGGCCAGTTTTTCTGCCTGCTGCGGATCGTCGGTGGTCAGCAACTGGATCCCCAGCTCCGGTCGGCCAATCCGCCCAATGGCGTTGATGCGCGGCCCCAGGCCAAACCCTACCCACTCTGGCCGCAGCTCCTCTGGGGATCCCGTCATTCCCATCACCGCCAAGAGGGCGCGGATCCCGGCCACCTGGGAAGTGGGCAAGAGAGCCAGCCCCTGCCGCACCCAAAGGCGGTTAACTCCCGTCAGCGGCGCCAAATCGGCAATGGTGCCCACCGTAAACAGTTCCAGCGCCACCCGTTCCAAATGTTCGTCCCCGCGGCGCTCTGCCAAGGCCTGGGCCAGGAGGTAGGCCACCCCCACCCCGGCCATCCCCCGATAGGGAGAAGAGAGGGGGAGCTGTTTGGGATTGAGGATGGCGTCGGCAGGGGGCAACTGGGGGGGCAAGTCGTGGTGATCCGTCACGATCACCGTCAAGCCCAGCTCTTTGGCCAGTTGGATGGGCGCATGGGCGGCAATGCCGTTGTCCACGGTGAGGATGAGGCGTACCCCCTCGCGGTGCAGCTCCTGCACCATGCGGTTGTTGAGGCCATAGCCCTCCCTGAGGCGGCTGGGGATGCGGTAATACACTGGAGCGCCCCGCAGCGCCCGCAGCAGCAGAGCCGTGCTGGTCATGCCGTCGGCATCGTAATCGCCGCAGATGGCAATGGGCTCTTGTCGGCGAATCGCCCCCTCCAGCAATTCCACCGCCAGCGGCAAATCGGCAAAATCTTGGCTGGGCGGGGGCAGGTGGACGGGATCCGGCTGCAAATACTGCTGCACGGCAGCAGGGCTGGAGAGGCCGCGATTGAGCAAGATCTGAGCCAAGACGGGCGAGACCCCCACCGCCTCAGCCAAGCTCTGGGCAGCCAGTGGGTTCACAGGCTGAAACAGCCAGCGTTGGTCAGGGATCCCGGCCATGGCCATCGGTCTTCAGATAGCGGGTAGCAGTGCTACAGTTGGCCTATGAGCTATCTTTTGACCCTAACCCAAAAACGCCTCTCTGCTCCTCAGTCCGCTGCCCATGTATTCTCTGCTGCTTACCTATGGCCTCAACCCCTTGGCGGGACTGAAGCTGTTGGTCAAATCTCCTGAGCAGGCCTCTCTGTGGACGTTGGCCCAACAGCTCTGGAGCCGCCCCGGATCCCGGCGACGCGGGCCGCGCCTCCAAATCTCTCTGGGCCGCCTCGTGCCCGAACAGACCGAGCGACTGTCTAAATTGGAGGTGCTGCTGCGCTTGCGGTTTTTCATCGCCATCGAAGCCGCAACGCCGGAGCAGTCTCTGCCAGCCCTCCCCTCCGGCCAGGGATCCGCCATCCAGCTTGCCCGCTACACGGAGGGCTCACAGCAGTACAAGACGGAGATCATCCGCTTTGCTCTGGGGGGATCCCCGGCCCTCCGCCGACCGAGTCGCCAGCGCTATCGTCGCCGTCGCTTCTGAAGACCGCAGGTGACAGGGGTGGTCAAACCCTCCTCGGCCAGCGGCGTGTCTATACTAGAGGTACACTAAATCTGCGCTTCTCCCGTGAACGCTGGGCTGCGTAACCGCCGCAGATGGATTGCTCGCCTGTGGCTTGCCTCAGGGGGGACGACTTGTACAGGCCTCCTTCCATGCGTCCCTTGGCTGCGACCGGCGATGGCGACGGCGCTCGTGGCCGGATCTCTGGCAGCTTTTGCCCTCGCCCTGCCTGCTGCTCTGGCGCTGACGCGTTACCAAGTTCACGTGTTGGCCGATGGGGCAGCCGAGCTGGCCAAGGTGCGCGCCCAGGTGCCGGACGCCTATTTCGTGCAAGGGGATGGACAAGTGTTCATCTTAGCGGGGACGTTCATCAACCGCAACCACGCCCAACGCCGCCAAGCGGAATTGGAACGGCTGGGGTTGCCGGTGCGGGTGGTGAGCCGCCAAGAGACGGATCCGCCCCTGCCGCCCGCTTTTCCCGCTCCCTCCCCCAGTCCTGCCCCGCCAGCGCCAACGGCTCCCCCCTTCGATCCGCAGCGGCCCTTTGCCACCCAAGTGCCCAACCCTACTGGGGATCCCCGGCTGGAAGAGCGGGTGCGCCGCTTCTTTCCAGGGGCTGCTGTGGTGCAATACCGCGGCCAGGCGGCTTTGCAGACGGGCACCTTCTCCCGCCTGTCGCTGGCGCAGGATCAGGCCCGCTGGCTGACCGCCCAGGGCCTGCCGGCGGTGGCGGTGTCGTTGGCAGGAGAGGAAGCTGTGGGGGATCCCGACTCCAACCCACCTCAGGGGGAGCGCTACTGGGTGTTGGTGGCCGATCCCAGCGGTGAAAAATGGCCTGCACTCCAACAACTGCTAGAGGGATCCCTGCCCTTGATCTACGACGACCTGCGGGTGGTGCGCACCGGCGGGTTTGCCGACCCCGCTGCTGCCGCCGAACAGGTGCGGTACTTGGCCGACCAAGGCTACGAAGCCGGGATCTTCCCCGCCGATCTGCGCCGCTCTCGACCGCTTCTGGTTCAGGATCCCACCCCCTCTGCCGCATCCCTGCGCGCAGAAGGCACGGGCGGATTTTGGGTGGTGGTATCCGCCGGGGCAGAGGCGCTGCCCAAGCTCCAGCAGTTTGCCCCTGACGCTTTTGTGCGCGGCTCAGTGATTCAGGTGGGCACCTACCGGCAACGGGCCAATGCCGAACAGGCGCGGCGTGCTCTGGCTGAAGCAGGGTTTGACGCCCGCATCCTGCCCGTCGAGTAGCGGCAGCCGGATTCAGCCCCTCTCCCTCAGGGATTCCCTCACCCCCAGCCCCTCTCCCTCAGGGAGAGGGGAGATTAGGAACCGTTTCGCGGCTGTTGGGAATAGCTCCATCGGGCTGCTTGGGCCTCGCTGCCCTTTGCACCACTGGTTGGAATCGCCAGGGATCCTTCTTCCAGTGAGATCGCCGCCAGCGTGAGGCGCAAGGTTTCCGCCTGCAATTGGGCTGGGCTGGCCAAGGGATAGGCCAACTGTTGCACCAGTTGGGGGCGATCCCCGCCGCCAAGATCTAGGCCGGGATCCAACCAATCCAACTGCCGCTCGCGGGCTTGCTTTTCCTCGACGCCGCCGAGGCCGAGCCAACGCCGAAAGCTGGGCCAAAGGTGCTGAGGCAAGGGTCGCACCCGCCCCGGCACGGCTCTGTCAAAACAAATGAGAAAATCCGCCTTCCAGCCGTTGCAGGCTGGACAAAGAGGCTGCAGGTTGGCAGCCGTGTTGGGCCCCCCACGGCTAAGGGGGATGATGTGATCCTGGACAGGGGCGGATCCCACCTCCGGCCAGGGCTTGCCACAGCAAGGGCAGCAGGGGTACCAACGCAACAGTTGCCAGAACTCGGCGGCGGCCACCTGGCCCGTCAGGTCGTAGCTGCCCCGTTTTTCCCTGGCGCGGGCAGCCTTCTGTTTCTGGCGTTCTCGGCTGGCACAGGTGGGGCAGGGATCCGGCCGAAACAGGAAACTATCTCCGCACTCTGGGCAACGATAGGGACTCGACATCTGGACTTGAGGCTCTAACCGGGCTAGAGGGCTTGCTTGGCCTGTTGCAGCGTCTGCTCAAACACCTCCAAAGGCTGCGCCCCCGAAAAAGAAAGGCCGTTCAAGATGAAATGAGGGGTGCCGCCGATGCCCAGTTGAGAGGCCAGATCCATATCTCGCTGAATGGCGCGCTCCGCCGCCCGGCTGCGCCGATCCCGATTGAATTTCTCCACATTTAGGCCCAACTTCTCGGCGGTAGCTACATAAAATTCATCCCCAAGCTGGGATTGGTTGGCAAACAGCTCGTCGTGGAACTCCCAGAACTTGCCCTGACGGTGGGCAGCCCAGGCCGCGCGAGCCGCCGCCATCGCCTCCGGGTGGATGCTGGTCAAGGGCAGGTGCTTGTACACCAAGGTCACCTCATTCCCGTGCTCGGCCATGAACTGTTTGAGGGTGTCGTGGGCGCGGGCGCAGAAGGGACATTGAAAATCGGAAAACTCCACCAACACCAACCGCAAAGCGTCGGATCCCAGTTGAGGAGAGTCTCCGATGACGGCACGCGGGTTCTCCCGCAACTGCCGGCCAAATTCTTCCGCCAACTTCTGCTGTTGTTGCTGCTGCTCTTGGTACTGCCGCTGCTGGTACTCCTGCACCGCCTCCAGGATCACCTGGGGGTGCTTGCGAATGATCTGCAGCACCTGCTCCTCCAAATCGGCTGGAGCTGCGAGGGCAACTTGGACAACGCTGCTCATCCCCAGCCAAACCAGCAGCGCGCCGAAGAACCCAGCTTTGGCCAAGCACTGTCCCCACGCGCGAAAAACCCTTGCCAGACTATCCATCCCAAAACCCCCTCTCGAGTATGCCCAGAGCTGTACAGCTCAACCAGGCTAACGCCAGATGGCGGCGATGTCCACCACGCTTTTGGGGGGATCAGGAGTTGGTCGCTTGGAGAAGCTGCTCCTTAATCCGCTGCAACTGACTGGCCCAACGGGGATCCGGCTCAAAGGCCCCTTCAGTCTCGGCAACGACATTGCCTCCACTCCCTTTGTTGCCCCGCTGGCGTTGCTTTTTGCTGGGAGCGGACTTTTCCCCAGACTCTTTGGAGCCTTTGGAAGAACCTCGGGGCTCAGGATCCCCGGGCGCCCTAGAATCCTTGCCAGCATCTTTGGCAGACTCCTTAGCTGGGGAGCTGGAGGCTGCTGCCCTGGCTTCGGCGTCTTCCCGTTTCTCCCGCCGCTGGGCAATCTCGATGCGCAGGTTGACATCGCCAAAGCTGTGGCCGTTGAACTTTTCGATGTACTGCTGCGCCTGCTCTTCGGTGCTCACGGTTACAAACCCGAAGCCGCGACATTTGCCTGTCCGCCGATCCCGAATCACCTTGGTGGAAATGACCTCACCTGCAGAGCTAAAGAGCTTCTCCAATGCCTGACGATCCACCTCTTCCGGCAGATTTCCGACATACAGACGAACGGGCATGATGCAGCGAAGCTCCTATCGAAATAACAAAAGGCAGCCAAAAAGCAAGGTGCTAGGTCAAAGGCGCTCAAGCCGACAGCAAATTTCAAAACCCAGTAGCCTTCGGTGGTCTATTGTTGCACCACAGCGGGGCACAAAGCACAACCTTTGCAAATCACAAGGCTATCTTCTAATTTACCTTAACTTGGAGCCACCCAGACGAGCAGAACGGTTTCCGTCATGGATTGCTTTGTACAGTCGGCCGCTGCAGCAGGCCCTGATCCCTAAGACAAACCGGTGGTGTTCAGGCGATCTCGATGTTGAAAAGGTCGGGCCTGGGGGCCTGTATAGTCGGCTACAAGATGGCCTCGCCCTCGCAGTTGGTAGCGGTAGGTCACCAAGCCCTCCAAACCCACTGGGCCGCGCGGCGGCAGCTTTTGGGTGCTGATGCCCACTTCTGCCCCCAAGCCGTAGCGAAAGCCATCGGCAAAGCGGGTGGAGGCATTGTGAAAGACCCCTGCTGCGTCCACTTCGTCGAGGAAGCGCTGGGCAGCGGCGGCATCTTCGGTCACGATGGCCTCGGTATGGCGGGATCCGTACCGCTCGATGTGGGCAATGGCTTCGTCGAGAGAATCCACCATTTTGATGGCCAGAATCAGGTCGGCGTACTCCGTGCGCCAGTCGGCCTCGCTGGCCGGGATCAGATCGGGCACCAGTTGGCGGCAGCGGGGATCCCCGCGCAACTCCACCCCCTTCTCGCGCAGCGCCTGCACGGCCAGGGGCAAAAACCGGGGGGCGATCTCTGCGTGCACCAGCAGGGTTTCGATGGCGTTGCAGGCGGCGGGGTACTGGGTTTTGCTGTCCAGGGTTAGCCTCACCGCCATGTCCACATCGGCAGCCCGATCTACGTACAAGTGGCAGAGGCCATCGGCATGGCCCAGCACCGGGATGCGGGTATTTTCCATGATGTAGCGGACAAAGCTGCTGGAGCCGCGGGGGATGATGAGATCCACCAGCCCTTCCAGTTGCAGCAGGGCCTTGACCTCGGCACGGCTGGTGAGCAACTGCAAAGATCCCTGGGGAAACTCGGGGATCTGCTGCAGCCCCGCCTGGATGGCCGCCATCAATGCCTGGCAGGAGCAGAGCGCCTCCGAGCCACCCTTGAGCAGGACGCTGTTGCCGGTTTTCACCGCCAGGGCGGCAATTTGCACCAGAGCATCGGGCCGCGACTCGAAGATCACCCCCAGCACTCCCAGAGGGTAGGTGCGCCGCTCCAGCACCAGCCCCTCATCCAGTTCCCGGATCAGCAAGGCCTGCCCCACCGGATCCGGCAGCCGCAGCACCTGCCGCACCCCGGCCACCGCGTCGGCCAATTTCTGGGCGTCCAACTTCAAGCGGGCGTAGGCCGAGGCGGACAGCTCACCGGCCTTGACCTGCTCCGCTGCCTGCTCCAAATCCGCCTGGTTGGCTGCCAAGATGGCCTCTTGGTGTTCCAGCAAAGCGGTGGCCATGGCCTCTAGGGCGGCATTTTTAATGGCAGTGGGCAAGGTAGCCGTGCGTCGAGCGGCAGCGCGAGCCAACTGCACCTGGGCCAGCAGGGGCGAGTCAGCAGCAGCTTCCGGCAGGCTGGGAGAGTCGGTTACAAGAGACATGGACTCCAGAAGAAAAAGCGCCTTTGCAAATGTGATCGCGAGAGCACCTTTGCAGGGATCCCTGTGCTACGTTGGGCACAGTTGGGCTGTACCATTTGCAGCCTACCAAACTTTGGATACCACCGGCTGGGGCAGGCAGCACTGCTTTGTCCCTGAGATAAAGTTGGGGCAGGGAAGAGCCTCTGGGCGAAACCCCCAAAAGCTGGAGATTAACCTCGACTTTTAGACCTTGTCTTCCAGGAGAGCCAATGAGAAAGCGTGGGTTTGTGGTGAGTGCAACGGCTGCAGTGGTCACAGCCGTGTCGCTTGTCGGGGTGCAGCTATCCATGCCGGGTTGGGCAGGGTTTCGCCGGGATCCCAAGGAAGTGGTGGACGAAGTTTGGCAGATTGTTAATCGCGAATACGTCGACCCTTCCTTCAACTCCGTCGACTGGGAGGCGGTGCGGCGGGATCTGCTCAGCCGAGAATATGCCACCCGAGAAGATGCCTATGCAGCCATTCGCGAAGCCCTGAAGAAACTGAACGATCCCTACACCCGCTTCTTGGATCCCGACCAGTTCGCCAGCATGCAAATTGACACATCCGGTGAGCTGACCGGGGTGGGGATCACGCTGGGCATGGATCAAGAGACCAACGAGCTGGTGGTGATCTCCCCCATCGAAGGATCCCCCGCCGACCGGGCCGGGATCAAGTCCAAAGATGTAATCGTGCGCATCGACGACAAATCCACCGAAGGGATGGACACCAACACCGCCGTCAGCCTCATTCGCGGCGAGCCGGGCACACGGGTGCGGCTGACCATCCGCCGCGAGGGGGAAGGGCTGAAGGTGTTCGACCTGGTGCGGGAGAGAATTGAGCTGGCCACCGTGCGCTATGCGGTTCACCAGGAAAATGGCCTGCCCATTGGCTACATCCGCATCACCCAGTTTTCCGGCAATGCCGCCGACAAGGTGCGCCAGGCCATTCGCGAGCTGGAGAAACAAGGGGTGGCCGCCTATGTGCTGGATCTGAGGGCCAATCCGGGGGGGCTGCTCTACTCCAGCGCCGAGATCGCCCGCATGTGGATCGACCGGGGCAGCATTGTCTCGACGGTGAACCGGCAAGGGGAGCAGGATCGCCTCACGGCCAACAACAGCGCCCTCACCGACAAGCCTTTGGCTGTCTTGGTGGATGGAGGATCCGCCAGCGCCAGCGAGATCTTGTCGGGGGCTTTGCAGGATAACCGGCGCGCCGTGATCGTGGGCACGCAAACCTTTGGCAAGGGCCTAGTGCAGTCGGTGCATCCCCTCTCCGATGGGTCGGGCCTGGCGGTGACCATCGCCCGCTATCGCACCCCCAAAGGCACCGATATCGATCACAAAGGCATCACCCCTGACATTGTCGTGGAACTGTCCGAAGAAGATCTCAATCGCCTCAGCCGGGATCGCGAGTTGGTGGCGACTCCCGCCGACCCGCAATATGCCGCCGCTATCCAGGCCCTCCAGGCGCAGATCTCGGCCCGCCAGCAACAGGCCAAGGAGCCAATGCGTTCCTCTTCCCTCTAGCCAGCGTTGGGGCCCAGGCTGCGAGACCTTGCTGAGTAGCGGCCTTGCGCTGGCGAGCAGGCAGCAGCGCGGGCCGGAAGTTGTTTGCGGAGGCGGTGAAGCGCGATGGCGGGGTTGCAAGCTGTAGGATCCATCAACTTAGCCGGGCGGGATCTGCTCAAACTCAGCGACCTGAGCCCGGCGGAACTAGCGGCCTTGCTGGTCCAAGCGGCGCAACTGAAGCGGGATCCCTATCGGGTGGATCTGCGCGGCCGGGTGCTGGGGCTGTTGTTTCAGAAGGCTTCTACCCGCACCCGCGTCAGCTTTACCGCTGCCATGGCCCAGTGCGGGGGCAGCACCCTAGATCTGGTGCCGACGGCGATGCAGATGAGCCGCGGCGAGCCTCTGCAGGATACGGCCCGCGTTCTCTCCCGCTACCTGGACGCCATTGCCATTCGCACCTACAACCAGCGGGAGCTGGAAATCTTTGCCGAATATGCCGAGATCCCCGTGATCAACGCCCTCACGGATCAGTTTCACCCCTGCCAAGTTTTGGCCGATCTGCTCACCATCCAGGAGAACTTCGGCCAACTGGCGGGCCTGACCTTGGCCTATTGCGGCGACGGCAATAATGTTGCCCATTCCCTGCTGCTGGGCTGTGCCATGAGCGGGATCCACATCCGCGTCGCCACCCCCCCCGGCTACGAGCCAGATGCGGCAGTAGTAGCAGAAGCGCAAGCCTTGGCCCAGGGATCGCAGGTGTGGGTGTTGCGGGATCCCTACGAAGCGGTCGCGGGAGCCCAGGTGGTCTATACCGACGTGTGGGCCAGCATGGGCCAAGAAGACCAGGCCGAGGCGCGCAAAGCCGACTTCCTGCCCTACCAGGTCAATGCTAAGCTGCTGAAACAGGCGGCTCGCGAGGCCATTGTGCTCCACTGCCTGCCCGCGCACCGGGAAGAGGAGATCACCGCCGAGGTCTTGGAGGGATCCCAGTCCCGGGTGTGGGATCAAGCAGAAAATCGCCTCCACGTGCAAAAAGCGCTCCTGATCCAACTGCTGGGGGCAGGGTGATGGCCCTCACCCCCGGCCCCAGAGGGGAGCCTGTCAACGGTTATTGGCAGGGCGGCGGGCAGCGATGGCCAGGCTGACGTTGGGCAGTCGCTGCAGGGTATCCATCACCTCCACCACCTTGCCGTGGGAGAGAGCCAAATCGGCGTTGATCACCACCAGGCGGCGCCCTTCAGCCGGCTTCTCGGCCAGGACGCGTTCCACCTCTGGGATCAGGGCGGCAAGATTGGCAATCGCCTTGCGGTTGACGGCAATTTGGCCTTCAGCGGTGATGCTCACCGTAACGTCTGGCTGGCGGCGGGCTTCGGCTGTGGAGGCCTCTGGCAAATTGACATCGAGGGCCTCCGAGCGGGTAAGCACCAGGCTGGCGATGACGAAAAACACCAAGATCGAGAAGATGACATCGATCAGGGGCACGATGTTGATCTCGCCGGATCGAAAGTTTTCTTCGGGGATGCGCATAGGCTAGGAGGGCTCAAGGGGGGAGTAGGGAGGAAGAGTGGAGCTGCCGCTGGGGCTGGGCTTGGCGTAAGAATACTGGGAAAGCTGTTGGGCTTGCATCTCTTGCCGCTGGCGATGCAGCAACTCCAGCTCGCCGCCGTACTCCTGGATCTTGGAGAGCTGCCGCAGGTACAGAGAGCGGAAGACGTTGGAGATTAGCAAGGTGGGAATGGCCACGATCAGCCCAAAAGCGGTCGAGTAGAGGGCTTCGGCGATCCCCTGCCCTACCCCTTGCGTATCGGTGCCGCCGATATCCCCCAGTTGGATGGAGCTGAGGATCTGGATGATGCCGGTAACGGTGCCCAGCAGGCCCAGGAAGGGGGCAACGGTAATGACGGTGTCGAAGACCGTATTGAAGCGCTTCAGCAGGGGCACCTCTGCCGCCAAGGCTGTCTCCAGGGCCAGCTTAAAATCTTCGGGGCTGGCTTCGTTCAGCTCCAGGCCGGCCAAAAAGATGCGGGCAATGGGGAGATCCGCATTTTGCTCCAGCAGGTACTGGGCAGCGCGTGGGTTGCGGCGGTACTGGCTCAGGGCTTGCCGCACCACCTCCTCCTGCCGGTGGGTGACTTTCCACCAAAACAAGGCCCGCTCGATGCAACAGGCCACCGAGAAGACTGAGAACGTCAACAGGGGGATGGAATAGTACCAACCCTGGATCAGGAGCTGCAAGACTCTATCCATACGATCCTAGTTACCCCCTTCTAGCGGCAATTCACGCTCATCTTGTCATAGCACTTTCTCGGCAGGGCTGGGATCCCTTTTGAGTGGCTGGAATTGCACCTTCTGGCATCCTGGATCATCCCACGTGAACCCCAGCCACCTCTCCGACCTCTCAGTAGTGGCAACAACCTCCTATCCCCCTCCCGGCAGGGGCGCTATGCTGGGGCGTGGGATCTCCACCTGTTGGGATCTCCTAGGCAACTCTGCTCTCTTGAGATCGCTAACAACCGATGTCTGCTCAGCCCTTCCCACCTTTGGCTCTCCTAAGTGTCTCCGATAAGACCGGCCTGATCCCGCTGGCCCAGGCCCTCGTGCAGGAGCACGGCTTTCAGCTGCTCAGCAGCGGAGGCACAGCCAAGGCGCTGTCAGAAGCTGGGATCCCGGTCACCCCTGTTTCGGAGCATACCGGCGCGCCGGAGATCTTGGGGGGACGGGTAAAAACGCTGCACCCCCGCATTCACGGGGGCATTCTGGCCCGCCTGGAGCGCCGCGAAGACCGGGCGGATCTGGAGGCGCTGGGGATCCCTCCCATCCAGTTGGTGGTGGTCAATTTCTATCCTTTCGAGCAGACGGTGGCCCGGGCAGGGGTGTCGCTGGAGGAGGCTTTTGAACAGATCGACATCGGCGGGCCGACGCTGGCGCGGGCGGCAGCCAAGAATTATCCCCACGTTACCGTGCTCACCGATCCCAGCCAGTACCCTCAGTATTTGCAATTGCTCTCTAGCCCCTCCAGCGAGGCGGAGCGGCTGGCCTTTCGCTTCCAGTGTGCCCGCCGCGCCTTCGAGCAGGTACTGGCCTACGACCGCGCCATTGTCGACTACCTAACTCGCTCAGAGCTGTCCCGCCCCTCTCAAGCTCCAGCTCCTGCAACCGCTGCCGAGCAGGTTTTTCAACTGCAAGGGATCCCTTGGCAACGCCTGCGCTACGGGGAAAATCCCCACCAAGCCGCCACCTGGTATGTGGTGGATGCGGCTGCTCCCGGCTGGCATCGGGCCAAACAGTTGCAGGGGAAGGAGCTCAGCTACAACAACCTGCTGGATCTAGAGGCGGCCCGCGCCCTGGCGGCAGAACTGAGCCTAGGGCTGGCCAACGGCCCTAGGCCAGCGGTGGCGGTGATTGTCAAGCACAACAACCCCTGTGGGGTAGCCGTTCGCCCAACTCTGGCTGCCGCTTTTGAGGCGGCTTTGGCCGCCGATCCCGTTTCCGCCTTCGGGGGCATTGTCGCCCTCAACCAAACCTTGGATGGGGAGGCTGCCCGGCGGCTGGCGGAGCCCTTTTTGGAATGCGTGGTTGTCCCGGACTGCACCCCCGAGGCGGCTGAGCAACTGGCAGCCAAAAAGAACTTGCGGCTTTTGGTTCTGCCGGACTTTGCGGTTGGGCCGGCCCAAACCGTTCGCACCCTGGCTGGGGGCTTCCTGGTGCAGGAGGCTGACTTGGCCCAGGGATCCGACCGCCGCCCGTCCTGGCGGGTGGTGAGCGAGCGCCAGCCGACACCGGAAGAGTGGGCGGATCTGGAGTTTGCCTGGACGGTCTGCAAACACGTGAAATCCAACGCCATCGTCGTTGCCCGGCAGGGGCAGACCCTCGGCATTGGCGCAGGCCAGATGAACCGGGTAGGCGCCGTCGAGATTGCCCTTCGCCAGGCCGGCTCGCAGGCAGCAGGAGCGGTTTTGGCCAGCGACGGCTTTTTCCCCTTTGCCGACAGTGTGGAGGCGGCAGCCCGTGCTGGGATCCGCGCCATCATCCAGCCGGGAGGCAGTCTCCGCGATGCCGATTCCATTGCTGCTGCCAATGCTGCTGGGATCGCCATGGTCTGCACTGGCATCCGTCACTTTTTGCACTAGGGCAGACCCCAGGCTCTGGCCCGCTCCGCCAGCCAGCCCTCAGCGCGCAGGTTCTCCAGCTCGCGGCGCACCCGCAGCCGCAATTCAGCATGCTCCAGCCCCTTGGGCAGGGCAATGCCCAGCCCCACCGCCGCCAACGGGGATCCCAAAAACTGAAACTGGGGGTGCTCCGCCAGCCACCCTGCCAGCACCGAGCGATCCGCTGCCCAGGCCTGCACCGCTCCCTTTAGGAGCAATTCCGCCCCTTCCCGGTAGGAATCCACCGCCACCAACTCAACCCCTGGGAGGTAGCGCTGGAGGTAAGGAATAGCAGCCGATCCGCGCAGGACGGCAATCCGCGCGCCGCCCACATCCGACCACCTTTCCCAGTTGTGGGAACGGGCCACAACCAAGCTGGGGCCATCCTGATAGTAGGGCGAGGTAAACTCCACTTGTCGCGCCCGATCCGGCGTAATGCCAAGCTGGGCAATAGCCAGATCTACCTCCCCAGCGGCCACTGCCTGCAGCCGCTTCACGTTGGCTACCGGCACCAGCTCCACCGCCTCCGCGGATCCCAAGAGCCGGGATCCCAGCTCGCGGGCCAGCTCGATCTCAAACCCCTGCAGCTTGCCCATGGGATCGCGAAAGCCCAACGGCCTCAGGTTGTCTTTGACCGCAATTCGCACCTGACCCGAACGCACAATCTCTGGCCAGGGGCGGGCAGCCGCAGGGATCCCCCTCCCCAAGCAAGCCAAGGCCAGGCCGGCTGCCATGCAAGACCTCTGGATTGCTGCGGCCAACGGAGACCGAGACCCCATCTCTTTAGGAGGCGCGGGCCTGGCGAGCTGCTTCCACCACTTGGGTAAAGGCTTCTGGATCCAGGAAGGCCAAGCGGGCCAGCATTTTGCGGTTCAGTTGGATATTGCCTTTTTTGAGGCCGTCGATGAACTCGCTGTAGCGCAGGCCCTGGGCGCGGGTGGCCGCGTTGATGCGGGCAATCCACAGGCGGCGAAAATCCCGCTTCTTGCGCCGGCGATCCCGGTAGGCGCTGCGCAGAGCCTTCATCACCTGCTGGTTGGCAGTGCGGAACAGCTTGGAGCCGGCTCCTCGAAAGCCTTTGGCTAGCTTGAGGATCTTCTTACGACGCTTGCGGGCAACATTGCCGCGTTTGACTCTCATGGCAGTAACCCAATACAGACGGATATAGAAGTTGGCGAGCCCCCGGCAAACCTTGAGACTTCAACCCGTCCCCAACGTGCCGAGGCGTCGGGGAAGCGGCGCGTAGCGCGAACAGGACCCAGCTAGTGGGTGTTGGGCAGCATCAGGCGCACATTGGCCAGATCCTGCTTGCTTACCAGGGCTACACCCGCCAGCTTGCGCTTACGGTTGCTGGTTTTGTGCTCAAGTAGGTGGTTGTGCCCGGCCCGGCGGCGCATAAACTTGCCGCTGCCGGTGAGGCGAAAGCGCTTGGCGGCTGCCTTGCGAGTTTTGATTTTGGGCATGGCAGTACCCCCAGAATGGGTGGGGCTGGAGAAAAGGTCACAGCCTCCCAGCATAGAGCAGGAAAGTCCAAGAAGGCAAATGCTGCCACCGGTCTTGGCTGCCCACATTTGCTCAGAGGCACTCAAAGACAGCCCTCCCGTGGCTCCAAGAGCAGCACTTGCCAGCGCAGCAACTGCTGCAACTGCGGCCAGCCCAGGGGAGACTCCAGGCTGTCTTGAAGGGCTTGGACGGTGCGGATCCCGTCCACCTGCTGCAGGAAGGCGAAGGCTTCCTCGCTGAGGGAGATTGCCTCGTAGGCGTAGTTGAAGATGCTCCGGCCCGGCCACAGGCCTAGACATGGGCTGAGGTGGGCAACAGCCGAGGCCACCGCCTCCGGACTGGTCCATTCCCAGCGGGGGAGGGGAGGCTTGCCGAGGAAGAGCTCGTAGTGGGCCACCACCGGATCCAGCAGCTCGATCAGGCGGTAGCGCTCCGGCTCTGGCAGTTGAGCCGCCTGGGCCAGCAGGGCCTCATCCTGGCCCAACACCCGTTCCAGCCGCCAGAACTCCGGGTTGGAAAAGCGCAAAAACTGCAGCCCGGAGGCGCGGATCAGCTCAAACAGGGTCTCAATGTTGTAGTCCACTTCCTGCGGGTGCAGGTACATGTCGGCAAAGCATTCGTCGTCCACGTTCTCAACGGCCCAGCGGGCGCGTTCCTGCTGCTGGATGCGGTTGCTCTCCGGCAAAATCCGGAAGAGGCGGCGGCCTACCTGTAGCCCTTGTTGCAGGTGTTCTGCGGAAGCCAGGGGCTGGTGTTCGGAGCCGGCGACCAGTAGGCGGATGGCCTTTTGCATCAGGCGAATTTCGTGGCGGCCCAGCTCGCCATAGACAAACAAATGCAGGATCCCGCCAGGGGCCAATTTGCTCGCCAGCGCCTGCAGCCCCGCCAGCGGATCCGGCAGGTGGTGGAGCATGCCCACGCAGTTGATGAAGTCGAACTGCCCCGGCAGTTGGTCGATGTCGTAAACGTTGAGCTGGCAAAACTGCACTGGCGGCGCCTGGGAAGCCCGGCAGCGGGCCTTGGCAATCTCCAGGGCGCGGCCGCTTAGGTCAAAGGCCCAGATCTCCGCTTCCGGGTTTTGGTGGGCGATGTATTCTGTCCCTACCCCAGAGCCGCAGCCGGCATCCAGGATGCGCACCTTGCGCCGGCCCGGATGGGATCCGGTGCAAAAAGCATAGGCCTGGGGCCAGCTCCAGCGCCAGTTCCACCCCGGCGGGGGAACGGTGCCGATGGGCTGTGGTGGGAAGGGGTAGAGGTCGTAGAGCTGCCGCACTTGCTCAAGGATCTGTTCGGCGTTGCGGGACTGCATAGGCTCTCCGGCCAGACTATCCAGACTATAGTGACGATATCCCCCTCACGAGATGTTCTGCCGCCCCCTATGGCTGTTCGCTCCTCTCACCCGTTGCAAGCTGGCCTCACCTTCGATTGGCTCAAACTGAGGGCTGAGCTCAAAAAAATTCTCGATCCCCGGCGGGTGATCAGCAGGCCGGAGGAGCTGCTGGTTTACGAGTGCGACGGGCTGACCAGCTACCGGCAAAGGCCGGCTCTGGTGGTGTTGCCGCGCACCACGGAGGAGGTGGCGCAGGTGGTGAAGCTGTGCAGCCGCTACCAGGTGCCCTTCGTGGCGCGGGGATCCGGCACCGGCCTTTCGGGAGGGGCGCTGCCGCTGGAAAATAGCGTCGTCATCGCCACCACCCTGATGAAACAGATCCTGGAGATTGACCTAGACAACCGCTGCATGGTGGTGCAGCCGGGAGTAATCAACGCCTGGATTACCCAAGCGGTGGCCGCCCAGGGCTATTTTTATGCGCCGGATCCCTCCAGCCAGTCGGTTTGCTCCATCGGCGGCAATGTGGCGGAAAACTCCGGCGGCGTCCACTGTCTCAAGTACGGGGTGACGGCCAACCACATCCTCGGCCTGACGGTGGTGCTGCCGGATGGGGAAGTGGTGCGCTGGGGGGGCAAGATCCCGGAGATGCCCGGCTACGACTGGGTGGGCCTGTTCGTCGGCTCCGAGGGCACTCTGGGCATTGCTACCGAGATTACCCTGCGCTTGCTCAAGGCGCCGGCCCAGGTGCAGGTCTTGCTGGCGGATTTTGACAGCGTCGAGGCGGCAGGAGCCACCGTTTCCGACATCATCGCCGCCGGGATCATCCCCGCCGGCCTGGAGATCATGGACAACTTCAGCATCAATGCTGTGGAGGATGTGGTGCAGTTGGGCTGCTACCCGCGGGATGCGGCAGCCATCTTGCTGGTGGAGGTGGACGGGCTGGAGCTGGAGGTGGAGGAAGTCGGCCAACAGGTGAGGGCGCTCTGCTTGAAAAACGGGGCCCGCCAGGTGCAGGTGGCCGTCGATGCAGAAGAGCGGGCGCGGCTGTGGAAGGGGCGCAAGGCGGCCTTTGCCGCCATGGGCAAGCTCAGCCCCAACTACTACGTCCAGGATGGGGTGATCCCCCGCAGCCAGCTAGCCTATGTCCTCAAAGAAATCGAGCGCCTCAGCCGCCAGTACGGCTACCCGGTGGCCAATGTGTTCCACGCCGGCGACGGCAACCTCCATCCGCTGATTCTCTACGACGAGTCGGTGCCGGGATCCCTGGAGCAGGTGGAGAAGCTGGGGGGTGAGATCCTCAAGCTCTGCGTGCGCCTGGGAGGCAGCATCTCTGGCGAGCATGGCATCGGGGCCGACAAGCGCTGCTACATGTCGGAGATGTTTACGCCCACGGATTTGGAGAGCATGCAGTGGGTGCGGCAGGTGCTCGACCCGCAGCACATCGCCAATCCCGACAAGATCTTTCCCACCCCCCGCACCTGCGGCGAGGCGGCCCACGCCCACCGGCAGCCGGAATGGCAAGGGATCCCGGTCTTCTAGGTGGCCTGGCGCTGCTGCTGCAGCTCGGCAAAGGCCTGGGCAAAGTCCTCCTGGCGGATGACCAGGGTCTTGGGATCCACCGACTCGGCAGTGGCCCGGTGGCGGCGAATGGCGGCAATTGCCGCCCGGTTGCTCAAGAGAGCCAGATCGGCGCCGCTCCAGCCTTCCGTGCGCTCAGCCCATCCTTCCAGATCCACATCCGGCCCCAGGGGGCGCTTGCGGTTGTGCACGGCCAAGATCTCCCGCCGCCCGGCCCGATCCGGCAGCTCCACACTCAGGTGCAGCTCCAGCCGGCCGGCGCGGGTGAGGGCGGGATCCAAGCTGGCTTTGCGGTTGGTGGCGGCCACCACCAACACCCCCTGGCTGGGGCGGATCCCGTCCAGTTCGGCCAGCAGTTGCCCCAGGACGCGGTCGCTGACGCCGCTATCGCCGGAGTAGCTGCCCCGCGCCGGGGCGAGGGTGTCGATCTCGTCGATGAAGATGACACAAGGGGCGCACTGGCGGGCGCGGGCAAAGAGCTCTCGCACCGCCTGCTCGGAGGATCCCACCCATTTGCTCAAGAGCTCTGGGCCGGAGACGGCGATGAAGTTGGCCTTGGCCTGGGAGGCAATCGCCTTGGCCAGCAGGGTCTTGCCGGTGCCGGGAGGGCCGCTGAGGAGGATCCCTTTGGGCGCTTGCGCCTGGGCCTGCTCGTACAGCTCCGGGTGCAGCAGGGATCCCTCGATGGCCTCCTGCAGAACCTGCTTGGCCTGCTCCAGGCCGCCGATCTGATCCCAGCTCACCTGGGGCGACTCGATTTCCACTGAGCGCAACACCGCCGGCTTCACCTGTTGCAGGGCCTGCTGAAAGTCCGCCGCCGAAACTGTCAAGGAGTCGGGGATGGGGGATCCCAGATCCGGCACCTGCCGCCGCAAGGCCGCATAGGCTGCCGCCTGGCACAGGCCGCGCAGATCTGCCCCCACAAAGCCCAGCGTCTGATCCGCCAGGCTGTCCAAGTCCACATCTTCTGCCAGCGGCATGCCGCGGGTGTGGATGGCCAAGATCTCCCGCCGCCCCTCCCGATCCGGCACCTTGAAAATGACCTCGCGGTCGAAGCGGCCCGGTCGCCGCAGCGCCGGATCCAGGGCCTCGGGCCGGTTGGTGGCCGCCAGCACCACAACACCTTTTTGGGCCACAAAGCCGTCCATCAGCCCCAGCATTTGAGCCACCAGGCGCTTTTCCACCTCTCCCTCGACGGCGGCGCGGTTGGGCACAAGGGCGTCGATTTCGTCGATGAACACGAGACAGGGGGCCGACTTGGCCGCCTTTTCAAATACCTGCCGCAGGCGCGCCTCCGCCTCCCCATAGTACTTGCCGATCAGCTCCGGGCCGACGAGGGCAATGTAGTTCACCCCCAGGCTCTCGGCCAAAGCGCGGGCCGTCAGGGTCTTGCCAGTGCCAGGGGGGCCAACCAACAGCACGCCACGGGGCGGCTCCAAACCCAACTTGGCCAGCAGATCGGGCCGCTTGAGGGGGATCTCCACCAGCTCCCGCAAAGCTTGCAGTTGTTCCTTCAACCCCCCCACATCCTTGAGGCGCGGTCCCGGCCAGGTGTCTGGGCTGCCGGGGGGGTCGGCGACAGTGGCCTCAGGCGTAGGGTCAGCCTTGGGCGGCTCGCGCCAGCCTGACGTGGACATCACCTGAGGCTCGCTGCTCCAGGAGGGATCCCCCGTCTGGGCACTGCGGCGGCGGGGGATAGAACCAGAAGGGGGGATGGAGCTGCCCAGGGATCGGGCCTGGATGCGCACTTCGGTTCGCAGCCCCCCCGTGTTTTTTTTCTCGTCCAGCTTCTGGGCTAGCTCGATGAGCTGCTCAATACCCTGGATAAAGTCGCTTAGATCCGCCACAGCCCGGGTTTTCCGTCTACAAATGACCCACCAACAGAGGTTTTAGCCCATCCCTTGCCGGCTGAGGCTCTCCCCAGTAAGCCAGGGATCCGGCGCCGGCAAGCTTTCTGGTCAGCCCACAGCCTAGAGAGAGCGGGATTCAGCCACAGCCGAGATGGGGGAAGGGCTGGCGGAGAGCTTGCGCACCTCGGAGCAGAAAGAGGCCATGCTGAAGCCGCCGAAGCGCTTGACGGTGCTGGCCCGCAGGCGCAGGTTGGGGCTGGCAAACCAGATGCGCTCCTCCGACTCGGTCATCTCGTACTCGGTGTAGAGGGTGAGGGCGCCGTCCGATCCCATGACGTAGGTGCCGGCCACCGGCACTTTCTCGGCATAGCCCTGATCCCGCAACAGTTGCCCCCGCATGGGGTTGTCGGGATCGGGAATGGGAACCAGCACCACATCGCCTTTGTACTCTTCGTTGTCCCACTCCTGCTCCCCATTCCACTGCACTCGCGCCGCCCCCACGGCCCGCCGTGGATCCACCTTGAACAGCTCACAAACCTGGATAACTGCCGGATCGGCGGGCGAAAGGGTAGCAATTTGCATCCGCGATCTCCCCCCCTCAGAGCGGCGAAAGGCCAAGTGATGGCTGGTACGCTGACACATCCACTCGCCAGCGCTGAGGGCAAAAAACTCCATTACGGTCATCATGGCCGACGCGGATCCTCCTCGATAACAACCGAAATTTGCCGATTCTAACTTGCGCTGTAGCCGTAGATTGGCTCTTGCCGGCTCTGCTGTTCGCGCCAAAACTGCTCGGCAAAAGCCACCGTCGGGTGGAGGGGGGCGCGGGGTTTGCTGCGCAGAACCATGCCCGCCTCTTCGGGCGTGCGGTTGCCCTTGCGCTGGTTGCAGCGCTCGCAGGCAGTCACCACATTGTCCCAAGTGTGGGATCCCCCGCGAGAAAGAGGCACGACATGATCCAGGGTTAGGTTGTGGGTGCTGCCACAGTACTGACAGGTGTGGTGATCCCGCCGCAGAACCTCCCGCCGGTTAACAGGGGGCACTCGCCAGGCCCGCTCTTTGCCCTTGATGGTCAGGCGGATGTGCTCGGGCACCTCGATCACCTGGCTGGGGGAGCGCACTTTCCATACCGGCACATTCATCATCGCCAGCGGCTCTGCCTTGCCCGTCAGCAGCAGCACAATCGCCCGCCTAATGTTGACCCGGCTAATGGGCAAGTAGTTTTGGGAGAAGACAACGATCGACTGTTCCAGGACGTGGGTAGCAGCAGTCATGACTTAGCTCTTCCATTTGCCGCCATTGTCCTGAGAAATCCGGCGAATGACAAGGTTTTCCCGCAGTGGGCACCATCCAGGCGGATCCCCACCGTTCAACATTCCAGAGTTTCTGACGATCGGGAGCCGGACAGATGGGCTAGTATCCGGGTGATGGTCGGATCCCGTGCCTCCCATGACCTACCCGCTGCATATCGCCTTGGTTTGGCACCAACACCAGCCCCTCTACAAAAGTCCGATAGCGGGTAAATATCGCATGCCTTGGGTGCGCCTACACGGGATCAAAGACTACCTCGACTTGGTTCTGCTGCTGGAGCGCTATCCTCGCCTGCACCAAACGGTCAACCTGGTGCCCTCTCTGATTGTGCAAATCGAAGACTACGTGGCCGGCTCCGCCTTCGATCCCTATTTGGAGCTGACTTTATCTCCTGTCGAAAAGCTGACCCCGGAGCAGCGGCGCTTCATTGTCGAGCGTTTCTTCGACAGCCATTACCCCACCATGATTGAGCCCTATCCCCGCTACCGCCAGCTCTACGAACAGCGGGAATCGCAGGGGATCAACTGGTGCCTACAGTACTGGACACCGCAAGACTTCAGCGACCTGCTGGCCTGGCACAACCTCTCCTGGTTCGATCCCCTCTTCCACGAGGATCCCGAGATCGAGGGCTGGATCAAGATGGGATCCGGCTTTACCCTGGCGGATCGGCAGCGGATCTATGCCAAGCAGCAGCAGATCCTGGCCGCCATCTTGCCCCAGCACGCCAAGCTGCAAGAGAGCGGCCAACTGGAGCTGACCACCAGCCCCTACACCCATCCCATCTTGCCCCTGCTGGTGAGCGAGCGCTCGGCGCGGGTGGCTCGGCCCGGCTTGCCCCTGCCCCGCTACCCCTTCCACTGGGAGCAGGATGTCCACAGCCAACTGGAGCGGGCCAAGCAGATCTACCGGGAGCGCTTTGGCCGCGAGCCGCGGGGTCTGTGGCCTTCGGAGCAATCCGTGAGCCCGGCCATTGTCCCCATCGTGCAAAAGCAGGGTTTTGAGTGGATCATCTCCGACGAGGGCGTGCTGGGCTGGAGCCTGGGCCAACCCTTTCATCGCGACGGGCAGGGCCATATCCTCGAGCCGGAAAAGCTCTATCGGCCCTACCGTCTGGAGAGCGAGGCAGGGGATCTGGCCATTGTCTTTCGGGATCACCGCCTCTCCGATTTGATCGGCTTCAGCTACAGCGCCATGCCCGCCGATGCTGCCGCCAAGGATCTCATCGGCCACCTGGAGAGCATCCGCAACCGCCTGCCCCAGGAACAGCCCTGGCTGGTCACCATCGCCCTAGATGGGGAAAATTGCTGGGAGTACTACCCCCAAGATGGCCGGCCCTTCCTGGAGAACCTCTATGCCCGCCTCAGCCAGCACCCGGCGCTGCGCTTGGTGACGGTTTCGGAGTTTTTGGACCAGTTTCCCCCTACGGAGTTTCTGCCAGCCGAACAACTGCACAGCGGCTCCTGGATTGAAGCTGACTTTACCACTTGGATCGGGGATCCCGTCAAAAACCGCGCCTGGGAGCTCCTGGCCCAAGCCCGCCAGGTCATTCAGGATCACCCTCACGCCAATCCCGAAGCCTGGGAAGCCCTCTGGGCCGCCGAGGGATCCGACTGGTTCTGGTGGTTTGGGGCGGGCCATTCCTCGGCCCACGATGCCGTTTTCGACCAGTTGTTTCGGGAACATCTGCAGGCCCTCTACACCGCTTTGGGAGAGGCCGTGCCGGCAGTGCTGCAGTTCCCTCTCGAGGATCACGATGGGCTGGGGGATCGCCTGCCGCAAGGATTTATCCACCCGGCCATCAACGGCCGCCCCGCCGAACGGGAGTGGAGCCAAGCCGGGCGGGTGGAGATCGGCGCCGCCCGCGGCACCATGCACCGCAACAGCGTCGTCCGCCGCCTCTGGTACGGGTTCGATCACTTCAACCTCTACCTGCGGCTGGATTTTAACTCGGTGGTGCAGCGGCCCAAGCAACTGCAGGTGCTGTGGTTTTACCCCAACTGCGTCACCGTCAACAGCCCCATTCCCCTCCAAGGGTTGCCGGCAGAAGCCCCCCTCAACTACCACTACCGCCACCTGTTGAAGCTATCGCTGCCGCCCCCCGGCACCGGCCAGCATCCCGCCCCTGTCGAGGCTCAGCTCTTGCAGGCAGGGGAGTACCACACCTGGCACGCCATCAGCCACCAAGTGAAAGCGGTGGTGGATGCCTGTTTGGAGGTGGCTATTCCTTGGAGCAATCTGGGCGCCCAGCCGGGACAAGAGCTGCAGTTCGTCATCGTGGCCGCCGATGGCGAGACCTTCCAGGAAGGGATCCCGCCCAAGGCCACCATCGCCCTGCGCAGGCCTTGAGCGGCTGGCCGTTGATCCTTAGAATCTCTGGTTATGCAGCGCGACCTCTACCCGCCCATCGAGCCTTACGATCACGGCTTTCTCCCCGTCTCTTCCCTGCACACCCTCTACTACGAGCAGTGCGGCAACCCAGACGGGAAGCCGGTGGTGTTTTTGCACGGAGGGCCCGGCGGCGGCATCGATCCCCTTTACCGGCAGTACTTCGAGCCCAGCCGCTGGCGGGTGGTGCTGTTCGATCAACGCGGCTGCGGCAAGAGCCGCCCCTACGCCGAGCTGCGGGAGAACACCACCTGGGATCTGGTGGCCGATATCGAAAAGCTGCGCCGGCACCTGGGCATTGAGCGCTGGTGGGTGTTCGGGGGCAGTTGGGGCAGCGCCCTCGCCTTGGCCTATGGGCAAACCCACCCCCAATCCTGCCTGGGGTTTATCTTGCGGGGCATTTTTCTGCTGCGCTCGTTTGAGATCCGCTGGTTCTACCAGTCGGGGGCCAGCTACCTGTTCCCCGATGCTTGGGAACATTACCTGGATCCCATCCCCCCCAACGAGCGGGATGACCTGCTGGCAGCCTACCACCGCCGCCTCAACGACCCCGATCCCCAGGTGCGCCTGAGGGCGGCCCGCGCCTGGGCCATCTGGGAGGCCAGCACCAGCAAGTTGATCCCCAGCCCTGAGCTCATCGAGCGCTTTGGCCGGGAAGAGTTTGCCGAGGCCTTTGCCCGCATCGAGTGCCATTACTTCGTCCACGGCGGCTTTCTGGATCCTGAAGATCAGCTCCTCAGGGGGGTGGAGCGCCTGCGCCATCTGCCGGCTGTCATTGTCCAGGGGCGCTACGATGTGGTCTGCCCCCCCATTTCCGCCTGGGAACTGCACCAGGCCTGGCCAGAGGCGGAGTTTCATCTCATTCCCGATGCCGGCCATTCCATCACCGAGCCCGGGATCCGCACCGCCCTGCTGCAGGCCACCGATCGCTGCGTTGGTCTGTGAGCCGCTGAGATAGGCCGGGTTGAGGATCCCAAGAGCTTGAAGAATTGCTACAGAAATGCCGGCAAAACCTTGGGATCTAGCCCCAAAGCACGGCCAAGCCTATCGACAGTTGGCGATTTTGGGTTTATCACTGAGGGAAGGGCGGTGCAAGCTGCCCGGTTGATGGGTTCCGCTGTCTCTCTCGGGCTGGTCGATCCATCCCAATGCTTTTGCGGATCTCAACTTGTTATTCTTCGCCGTTTCCAGGCTCGAACTATGCAGAAACCGAACACTCTGTTCAAGCTTGCCCTCGCCCTGCCCGCCTCCCTCCTGCTGGCAGATGCTGTTGTGGCCTACCCCTGTGACTCGGTTGGGGGTGAAGCTTACAACTTCTACAGCCCCACGGTTCAGGTTGACAGTTTCGGGGCTCAGGTGTCGCCTGCTGTCGTAGGCAACGGTTTCATCGGGGTTGCCATCGAAGCGGTGGATGGACAGCCGGCTCAAGGCGCTATCAGCCGTCGCCTGTTCGGCCCTGCGCCTCGAGTTCAAGGGGTGCAGGTGGTTGGCCTGCTCCAGGATGGCCCGGCTCAACGAGCGGGTCTGGCCCAGGGGGATATTTTGATTGGGGTGGACGGGCAGCGGGTCACCTCGGTGCAACATGTGCAGCAAATTATCCAAAACACCCCCGTGGGCCAGCGGGTACCCATTACCTTCCGGCGCGGCGGACAAGTGCTATCGACGGTGGTTGTGGTCGGCGATGGCCGTGTGTTGCGCCCCTTGATGCTGCAGCAGCAGTGAGTGTTGCCAGGGATCCCTTGCTGAGCTCTCTGTGACTGCTGCACTAGGGACAGAGTGGGCAGTTTGGGCGGTTTGCGGCCTCAATGGGCTGCTGTTTTTAGCCTTGCTTGCCCTGATTCCTGTCCTCTTGAACCTGCGGTCGGCGCTCTGGGTTACGGAGCGGGCTATGGCTGATTGGCGGGAAGCCGCTGAGCGGGCTTTGGCTCCCACGCCGGCTGAGTTGCTGCGCCTGCGGGATCGGCTGCGGGAGAATCGCCATACCCTCGACCGCTGGCAGCGCCGTCTGCAGTTTTGGCAAGGGATCCGCAGGGTGGCTGTTTGGCTGGGGCGCAGGCTGTGAGGGGCATGGATACCCATCCCATCCGGCTGCAGGTGATGGCCAATGCGCTGGCGGGGATCGCCGAGGAGATGGGGGCGCGCCTCATCCGCGGTTCTTACTCGGCCAACATCAAGGAACGGCGGGATTGCTCGACAGCCCTGTTCGACGCCCAAGGGGCCTGTATTGCCCAGGCGGCCCACATTCCAGTTCACCTGGGAGCTCTCTCGGAGGCGGTGCGGGCGGTGGTGGCAGCCGGCCCGCGGCCCGGCGATGTGTTCGTCCTCAACGATCCCTACCAGGGGGGATCCCATCTGCCGGATATCACGGTGGTTACGGCCATCCCCGGCCTGCGGGATCCAGAACAGGTCTGTGCCTATGCGGTGAACCGCGCCCACCATGCCGATATTGGGGGGATGCGCCCCGGCTCCATGCCCGCCGACTCTACGGAAATCTGGCAGGAGGGGCTGGTGATCCCGCCGCTACGGCTGGCCCAGATGACCTCGACAGGGGAGCTGCGCTGGCAGGAGGATCTGCTGCGCCTGATCCTGGCCAATGTGCGCAACCCTGAGCAGCGGCGGGGAGATTTGCAGGCCCAGGTGGGGGCCAGCGCCGTGGGGGTGAGCCGGTTTGGCGAGCTGCTGGCCCGGTTCGGGGAAGAGGAGGCCTGGCAGTTGATTGCCGGGGTGATCGCCTACAGCCGACGGCGGATGCAGGCCCAGATCCGCGCTCTGCCCGATGGGATCTACACCGCCTGCGACTACCTGGAGGGCTACGGGGATCCGCCTGAGCCCATTGAGATCCGGGTGCAGGTAGAGGTCAAGGGGGAGAGGCTGCGGGTGGACTTCGCCGGCACAGCCCCGGCCACCGCGGGGAACCTGAACGCGCCTCTGGCCGTGACCCGCTCGGCGGTGCTCTTTGCCCTGCGCTGCCTGTTGGATCCCACTGCCCCCAGCAATGTCGGCCTGGAGGATCCCATCGAGATTGTGGCCCCGCCCGGCTGCCTGGTCAATGCCCAATTTCCGGCGGCGGTGGTGGCCGGCAACGTGGAAACCTCGCAGCGCATTGCCGATGTGGTGTTCAAAGCCCTGGCCCCGGTGGCCGGATCCCGTGCCATCGCCCAGGGGCAGGGCACCATGAACAACTGCGTGCTGGGCAACCGCCACTTCACCTACTACGAAACCCTGGGGGGCGGCCAGGGGGCCAGCCAGCAGCGACCAGGCCTGGATGGGGTGCACGTGGGCATGAGCAATACCCTCAACACCCCCATCGAAGCCCTGGAGCTGGAGTATCCCCTGCGGGTGCTGCGCTACGAGTTGCGCCCAGATTCCGGCGGCCATGGCCGCCAGCGGGGCGGGTGGGGGCTGATCCGCTCCATCCAGACCTTGCAAGATTGCACCCTCTCCCTGCTCACCGACCGGCGCCACCATGCCCCGCAAGGGGAAGAAGGCGGCGAACCTGGCCAGCTGGGGATCAACCTCGTCAACGGGGATCCCTTGCCCAGCAAGATCAGCCGCCCCCTGAAAGCCGGCGATGTGCTCACCCTCTACACCCCTGGCGGCGGGGCTTGGGGGTCCAGCGAGGAGGAGCAGGCACCCGAACCCACATAGCGCAGGCGAGCGAGAAACAACTGCTCGCAGCGGCGGAGCACATCATCGCGGCTGGCGAAGTGCTCCAGCCTTTGCACTTCTTGACCCTTCTCAAACAAAATTAAGGTCGGCAGCGAGCGCACCCGATAGCGGCGCGGCAGCCAAAAATTGTCGTCCACATTCACCCGCAGCACCTTGACCGCGCCGCCCCACTCTGCTGCGAGACGGTCGGTAATCGGCTGAATGAAGCGACACAGGCCACACCAAGGGGCACCAAAATCCACCAACACCAACCCGTCACTTGTCAAAAGTTCTTGATTAAAAGCATCTAAAGCAACTTGCAAGTTCATCACTCCCAGACTAAAGAAGTTGTTTGGGATCATGCTACCAGGCAACCCCGCTGGCTGCAGAAACCATTTGCGGATGAAAGGCATAAAGAATCACAACAAAGCTGAACACCCCCAGATAGGCCCAGCGCAGAAACTCTCGCGGTTGCAGGTGTTGTCGCCGCTGCAGAATGGCCAAGCCGGGGATCACAGAAGTACGGGCCTTGAGATCGCGGAAGGCCTGGCCGTATTTCCGCTCCAGACGGTGATCCCCGTGCCAGACGGCGAACAGGTGGTAGGCCACCAGCCCCAGGGAAGTGACCAGCATAAAACTGGAGCCAATCCAAAGGGAATGGGCCACACACCAGATCACCTGGCCCACCATTTGGGGGTGGCGGGTGATGCGGATGATCCCGGTCTCAAACAGGTGAATCTCCGGCTTGTGAATGGCAGCAATCTCCAGTAAGTTGAAGGTAGCCGGATACAAAAAGAAAAACGAGAGCGCCGACAAAAGAACAACGGTGGTGTGAATGCCGGGGACAGCATGGAGATCCCAGAGGATCACCCCGTCGTAGCGATGGTTCAAAAAGTAGATCAGCAACAGCGGAGCCAAGCTGAGGCTGACCAGCGCAAAAAGAAGGCGGTACAGACGGGATCCCAGCCAAGCTTCCCCCCAGGGGCGCAAGTGGGCCAGCCCACTGTGAGCACAGGCAAACCCCAAGATCATGCCCAACATGATCGCGTGGGATCTGTACCGGGCGAGCTCCGGCAGCAAGTGGTTGAAGAAAGTGGACAGCATCTTTTCGATGGCTCCTCTTCCGGTGTCGCTGTGACTTATGCTTAAAGATAAGTTACATTGGGCAACCTTCCGATGCTGAAACCTTTTTTTCTACGTTTTCTCGGCCTGCTCCTCTCGGTCACCCTGATGCTGGGCTGGGCGACCGCAAGCGCTCAGGCGGCCCGCCTCACCGGCAAGTACTACGAAGACAGCATGACCCTGATCCAAACCCTGCGCACCGTTCTCTCGGAAGCGGATCCCGTGATGAATCCAGAGGAGGCGCAGGTGGAAGCGATGGAGGCCATTCAAGAATTTGCAGGGCGCTACCATGGCCATCGCTACGACAAGCTGCAATCCTTTACGACTCTGCGCACCGTGTTCAACACCGTGGCCTCCCACTACCGCACCTCCAAGCGGCCTCTTGACCCAGAGAAGGTGGAGCGGGTGCTGATGCAACTGGATCGCGCTGAGCTGGCCTTGCGCCGCGAAGGTTAAGCTTTTCAGATCTCCCAGATCCAAATCACTGGGCGAGGCGCAGGATTACCTTGATGACAACCCGGTGGAGGCTGCTTTCGCCAAGCTCCAGATCGCCCCCCATTTCTCTCAGGAGCCGTTCGCTCACCCGCCAAGCAGCGCAACCCTTTGTTTGGATGGGCACATGGCACCGCCCTTCCAGATTCCACTCCAGGCACAGGCGCCCCTCCGCTGCTGCGATGGGATAGAGGTGTAGAGCCATCGAACCATAGCGTAGGGTGCGAATACCCCAGCGACACACCCCCAGCAGAGCCTGCACCAAACCGTGGGGATCCGCCCAAACCATAAGGCTGTCCGGGAGGGCGGGCAGCTCAGAGGCAGAAGGCGGTTGTAGGATCGGCCATTCGTAGCGAATGCCCTGATCCTGGGCCTGTAGGCGAGTTAGGCTGTACACATCCTGAAGGAGGGGACGGAGTCGGGTCGGCTTCGGTTGCAAGGGTTGAATGGGCAGGTCGTGGCGGGCCAGGCGGCTGTACTCCTCGAGCAACTGGATCAGGCGCTCCACCGCTTCTTTGGCACTTTGAAGGTACTCCCGCTCTTCTTCGCGGGAATCGCACAGATCGGACAGCACCAACTGCAGGGATCCCATCTGGCTGCTGAGGGGGTTGCGCAGCTCGTGGCCAATGCTGACGAGCAGCTCCTGCTGAAAGGCGCGCATCACCTCCGAGCGCTCAAACGCAAACTGCCAATCCACCGCCTCTTGCCTGACGGCAGCAGCGGCCTGCTGGGAGGGAGGATCGGGTTTTGCTGCGGGCAAGGGTTTCCTCCAGAGGTACTTCGGACAAAAGGTAGGAGATCCCGTTGATGTTCGAAGCAGGGCGTTCGGATGGAGAGCCTTGGGTTTTAGCTAGTTTGACAACGGCGCGCTCCTGGATCCTACCTTTTTCTTCCCAACTTTCTAGCCGACGAAGTGGGCGCTGACCACCCGCTCAATTCCGGCCAAATCCCGGTGGACTTGGATCTGCTGATAGCCGCCTCTGGCCTGCAACTGCTCCGCCACCCAAGGGGCTTGGCCTTGCATCACCTCCACCGCCCAAAAGGAGTTGGGGGCCAAGTAATCCGGTGCTTTTTGAATCAAAAGCCGCAAGTGCACCAGCCCATCTTCCCCGCCATCGAGGGCCTGTCGTGGCTCGTGCAGCCGTACCTCGGGCATGAGGTAGGCCAGCTCCCCGGTGGGGATATAGGGCGGGTTGGAAACCAGGCCACGCAGCCGACCTCGCCAGGGATCCAAAGGCGCAAACCAGGATCCCTGTAACAGCTTCACCCGTTCCTGCAGATGATAGTCCGCCACATTGGCTGCCGCAACGGCCAAAGCCTCTGGGCTCACGTCCACCGCTAGAAGCTGCAACTGGGGATGCCCCTGGGCCAAAGCGATGGCAATGGCCCCGCTGCCGGTGCCCAGGTCGGCAAAAGGGGATCCCGGCGGCAGCAGGTTAGACTGCAACCAAAGGGAGGCTTGCTCCACCAGCAGCTCGGTCTCCGGGCGCGGGATCAACACCGCTGGCGTTACCCGCAAGCTCAAACCTGCCCACTCTACCCTTCCCAGCAGGTACTGCAGGGGGATGCGCTCTGTCAGCCGGCGCCGCCACAGCTCCTCTACCTCCGCCAGCGGATCCCCCTGCAGCGTCGGGGGCCGACCCAGCAAGCGCTCCAACGATCCCCAGCCCAGCCGTTCCCTAAGCAGAAGTTCCACCTCCTGAGGAGGGATGCCGGCGGCTTGCGCCGCCTGCAGAGCCTGGGCACGCCAGGCCAGCAATTGCTGCACCAGCGCAGAGGGGGATCCCATCAGGAGCTAGGTCAACGCCGCTGAGGCTGGGGAGTGGCAGAGCGAATTAACGATTGCACGTACTCCAGCGACGCGCGCGGCGGAATGAAAGCGATCTTCTGCACATCCTCCTGGGCGTCAGGGGCTAACATGCGCTCCACCACGATGGCCAGGGAAGTGACCTCGATCTGGGTTTTGCCGACCACCTCGGGGTTCTGCGCCGCCGCCCGGTCTAAAGCCCCCTTCAGGTCGTTGCGGTCGAAGAAGAAAGGCACCACCTCCTGGCCATCCTGCTCGATGGTCAGCAACCCCTCTCCCGAGCGGCCATAGAACAGCGGCACGCCGATCACTTCCGGCGGCACCTCCTGACCCGTTTCTTTCAGCACTTGCTTGGCCGCCTCCACATCAGCAGCCCGAGGCACCACCTCAAAGTACAGATTGCTATTCTTGGCCCGCTCTTCTTCCGACTTTTCGTAGGCGTAGCCCAAGGGAATGGGCACCACCTGGGCTTGCTGGCCCACCTCAGGGTTCTTGGCTTTCACCTGATCCAACGCTTGCTGGGCTTGGTTCTGATCCAGCCAGAAAGAAGCCACCTGGATGGTGCGACCCTCCCGCTCTACGTTAGCGACCACAGGGGTGCCGTTCTGAGACACAATGGCAAAAACCGGCACCAGATTCAGCCGCTCCGCCACTTCTTGACGACTCATGGGGGCTGCCACTGCCTGAGTCGAGAGGGGCCCCCCTTGAGCAAAAGTAGGAACTCCCCCCCAGATCACCCCCGCCAACCCCAGCAGGAGGGTGCTGCGAACTGCCGCTACGAACGCGGCCCGCCCGCCTGCCTGAGCTCTACGGCGGCAGAGGGATCCCAAAAGCGGCACTGCATTACCGCGCATCATTTTCATCTCTACTCCTGGCATCACGCCTTGTCTTCGTTGCTATTGGGTCAGATCCCTGAAACACTAACCGACGACCTCTGCCCAAGAGGAGCTGACCAAGCTCACCTTGCTCAACACAGCTCAGGCTGGCCATGCGGCGCACTCTTGGGACTTTGGGGACAGCGCCTGGCGAAGCTGGCCCTTGCTGACACTACGCCCCTCTACCCTTTTTGACGAGCGCCCCCTGGGCCACCCTAGAAGGCAAGGTTAAAGCATTTGCTCAACCCCTGTCGAGGGGTAAAGCCCTCGTTTTGGGTGGGGATCCCGCATCACCTCCTACTATATACGGAGTCTAACAAAGCGGATCCACACCAAATACAGATAGCCCCTCCATCCTCTGGCTGTAGAGTCTGGGCTGAGAAGGCAGGATCCTGGGAACGCGGCAGCGGCGTGGGGCGCCTGGGCTGAGGGCAAAGATCCCATCAGGCAAAGCTCTTGCTTCCCGATCCCGCTACTGACTGAGGTTCCGAAATGGGAAACAGACGGCCCTGCTCGACGGTAACTTGAACCCGCGTGCCCACCGGCAAAGCTTCCCGCGCCAGGGCGTGCAATTGCTTGCCCGTCTCTGTAACCAGACAATAGCGATACTCTCGCCCCAGAAACTGTCGATCCCGAATGGTAACTCTCCCCTGGGGATTGGGATGCAGACGTAACTCCTCCTGCCGGATCATCAGCTCTCCCTGGCGCAGATGGGGATCGGGCTGATCCCTCAAAGCCTGAAATGGGATGTGCAGCAGCCCCTCAGCTTGCCAACCGAACTCCCGCCGCTCACAGCGAAGAAAGTTGGCCTGGGCGATGAATTCCGCCACAAAGCGGGTAGCCGGCTCCCGATAGACTTCCTCCGGGGATCCCCATTGCTCAATACGCCCTTCCCGCATCACCGCCACCCAATCGGAAAGGCAGAGAGCCTCCTCTTGGTCGTGGGTAACGAAAATGGCCGAGGTCTGGGTTTGCTTGAGGATTTTGCGGATTTCTTCCCGCAAGTAGTAGCGCACCTGCACATCCAAGTTGCTCAACGGCTCATCCAAAAGGATTAGGCTGGGCTTGGGGGCCAGAGCTCGGGCCAGGGCCACCCGCTGCTGCTGCCCGCCTGAAAGTTCATGAGGATAGCGGTGGGCGTAGTCCTCTAGACCCACCAACCGCAACACCTCGTCAGCCCGTTCCCGCGCCTGTTGGGCAGCGCCTCCCACCTCAGCCGAGGAGGAGCGACTGCCGCCCCCCGCTGCCGACGCGAACAGGGCAGTGGGCCGGAGGCCAAACATCACATTGGCCAACACATCCAAGTGGGGAAACAGGGCAAAATCCTGAAACACCAGCCCCACCCCCCGCCGCTCCGGTGGGATCCACTGCCCCTCCCCGGCCACCACTCGCCCCCCCAGCAGGATCCGCCCGCTGTCTGGCTGCTCAAAGCCGGCAATGGTGCGCAATAAAGTGGTCTTCCCACAGCCCGATGGGCCGACAATCCCCAGAATGTCTCCCTGGGGCAGGCGAAACGCCACTTCCTGCAAAACCAACTGCCGCTGGCCGGGAAACCCCTTGCTGATGTGCTCAACCTCAAGAATGTAGGGAGAGTCCGTCCGGGCAGCGGTGGACGTCGAGGAAATCAAAAACTCGGCCATGATCGTTGTTGCAAAAGATTTTCACTATCTTTACCAGACTACCATACCTCAGATCCTTCCCGGCCCGACGCCAGTCAGCTAGAGGGCGGCGGAGAGGGATCGATGCCAGTCTTTCCTGTTTGCTTGGAGGGGCAGGCAGGAATTAGTGTTACACTGGGTTAACGAAGTTTCCCAGGCTCTGGTGGCGCTTATTCTCGACGGCGCATCCCAGAGTTTTATTGTGGATGAGTTTTGAGACCCAGTTTCCCGAACGTGCCCTGATTACGGGGGCCAGTCGAGGGATCGGCAAAGCAGTGGCCCTAGCCCTAGCTCGGCAGGGGGTGGCAGTTGCTCTGGTGGCCCGTTCCCATCCCGATTTGCTGGGGGTACAGGCGGAGATCCAGGCAAAGGGAGGAAAGGCGGAGGTTTTTCCCATCGACTTGGCCGACTTAAGAGCCCTGCCGCAGCGGTTGCAGGCTCTCCTGGATCAATTTGGTGTTTGTGATGTCTTGGTCAATAACGCCGGCATAGCCCATGTCGGGCCTTTGGCCACCTTATCTTTGTCCGATTGGCAGCGGGTGATCGACTTGAACCTGACGGCAGCTTTTCTCTGTGCCCAAGCCGTCCTGCCGGCGATGCGCCGGCAGCGCTGCGGCACGATTGTCAACATTATCTCCATTGCGGGCAAGCGAGCCTTTCCCAATTGGGGGGCTTACTGCGCCAGTAAGTTTGGCCTGCTGGGCTTTTCTCAAGCCCTGGCCGCAGAGGAACGGCAGCATGGCATTCGGGTGATCAGCCTGTGTCCCGGAGCTGTGGATACACCTCTTTGGGATACAGTTCAGGTCGATTTCGACCGTTCCAAAATGCTCTCGCCGGAGTGGGTGGCGGACTTGATTGCCCACATCGTTCGCCTGCCCAAGGGTGCCGTGGTGGAAGATCTGACCCTCATGCCGGCAGCAGGGGCCTTTTAGGCCGGGCTGGAGCTGGCTTTTCCTGTAACGGCCTTTGTGACTGAGCTTTTGAGGAGATCTGCCTGCACCGCCTCCCTCGACAAGTTCCTTCAACCCTTCGTTCAACCCAAGGAATATCCTGCTATGACTCTTGCCAAGCCTGGATCCGGTGCCGAGTTTCGACTCAACGACAAAGCCAACCTGAAGTCTCGCCTTGTCCGAGATCTGTCCCATGCGGCGGGGCAAGGGCCCGAGGGCTCAGAGAGCCTGGATCCGGCGATGGTAGCGGCAGTGGAGACGTTGCTGCGGGGAATTGGGGAGGAGCCGCAGCGGGAGGGCCTCAAGAAAACGCCGGAGCGGGTGGTGGCCGCCCTGAAATTTTTGACCAGCGGCTATCGGCAGTCCCTGGAAGATCTCATCAACGGCGCCATCTTCGACGAGGGCCACGACGAGATGGTGCTGCTGCGGGATATTACTTTGTTCAGCCTCTGCGAGCACCACCTCTTGCCCTTTATCGGCAAGGCCCATGTTGCCTACATCCCCCGCCAAAAGGTGGTGGGCCTGAGCAAGATCGCCCGCATTGTCGAGATGTACTCCCGCCGCCTGCAGGTTCAGGAGCGCCTTACCCGCCAGATCGCGGAAGCTTTGATGACCATGCTGGATCCCTATGGGGTGGGGGTGGTTATCGAGGCTACCCACATGTGCATGGTGATGCGGGGGGTGCAAAAGCCGGGCTCTTGGACGGTCACCAGCTCGATGGTGGGGGTGTTCCAGGAGGATCCCCGCACGCGGGAGGAGTTTTTGAGCCTCATTCGCCACCCGTCCAACCTTTAAGGATGCCGCGGCGCTTTGCCGGCAAGAAAGCTAATCCTCTGCTCTGGCTGGGCATACTAGCTTAAAATCGACGCAGATCCTGCCAGAAGCGAGGCCTGTTATGAGCGAGGTTAGCCCCGAAAATCAATTTCCCACCGACTTAGACTCCGGTTGGAAGCCGCCGACCCCGCCTGTTATCCAGCGCCCCGCGCGTGCGGCCGCGCAAGCGCCCTCGGCAGAACCCCCAACCCAGCTAGATCCGGTGCTGGGCAGGGCTGCTCCTCCCCCTGTCGGGAGCGGATCCCGTCCTGTCCCCAGCGCCCCCAAGCCCATCTTGGGCCGGCCCGTCCCCCCAGATGTGGCCGTCGCCCCCCCGCAGACGCCGGTGCCCATGCCGGGCCCTGCCACTCCCCCGCAGATGTCTCCGCCCCCTCCAGCTCCTGCTGCCCGGCCTCAGGTGTCTCCCCCCAGCCCCAGTTCGGCTGCTCCGCCTTTTGGGCCGCCGGCTCGCCCCACGGCTGCTGGACGGATCCCGGTGGCCGCCGCTGCTCCTAAGTCTGCCCCCGCTGGACCGACGCTGCGCCAACTGGTGCAGGAAGCCTACGAAAAAGGCTACTCGGATATTCACCTGGGGGTGGGAGAGGTGCCCCGTTTCCGGGATCGGGGGCAAATTGTGATAGGCAACTACCCGGTCACCACCACCGAGGTGTTCTATAGCTGGCTGCGGGAAAGCCTGCCGGAGAACCAAATCCGCCAGTTTGAGGAGTGCCTGGAGCTGGATACCGCTATCCAGTACGAGGGCTTGGTGCGCTGCCGGGTTAACTGCTTTGTTTCTCTGCTAGGGCCTGCCATGGTGCTGCGCCTGATCCCGCTCAAGATCTTGACGCTGGAGCAGTTGCGGGCGCCGGAGGTGCTCAAGCGCATTGCCGAGGAGCACAAGGGCCTGGTACTGGTGACAGGCCCCACCGGCTCCGGGAAGTCCACAACCCTGGCGGCGATGGTGGACTACATCAACTCCAACTTTGCTAAGCACATCATCTCGATTGAGGATCCCATCGAGTTCGTCCACCAGAGTAAGAAATCGCTGGTGCGGCAGCGGGAGGTCGGCATCCACACCCTGGAGTTTGCCAACGCCCTCAAGGCTTCGCTGCGGGAAGATCCGGACATCATCCTCATCGGGGAGATGCGGGATCGCGAAACCGTGGATACGGCTCTCAAGGCCGGCCAGACGGGCCACCTGGTGTTTGGAACCCTGCACACCAACAGCGCCGTCCGCACCATCGAGCGTCTCTTGGGGATCTACCGGCCAGAGGAGCAGGAGCCAATGCGTCTGCAACTGGCCGAGACTCTAGTAGCAATTATTGCCCAGACGCTGGTGCGCACCACCGACGGCAAGCGCACCGCTGCCCACGAGATTATGCGCAACACCGATGCCATCCGCGACTACATCAAACGGGGTGCCGTGGACGAGATCGAGGAGCTGATTGCCGACGGCTCCTACGAGGGGATGTGTACCATGAACCAGTCGCTGTTTCGGCTCTACCAAGAGGGGCGCATTACAGAGGAGGTGTGTCTGGAGGCGGCTCCGCGGCGCAACGAGATGGCCCAATGGCTGCGGGGGCGCATCTGAGGTCGCTGCCCCGCAGGGTGGGTGCTTGAGGGAAAGCTCGCCCTATCCTAAACTGAGAGCAAGCGGCAAGGCTGGCTTTCTGGGCCATATTCTCATCTCCTGAGCCGAGCTTTGGCTTGCGGGATGGGTGCCGGATTGGTGAACAAATTGAATTGAAAGCAAGTTAGCAAACAGGAGAATTCCTACCGTGAGCGTGATCAACCAGATCATCGAGACCGCGGACGACCAACTGCGCTATCTCTCCGTCAGCGAACTGCAAGCTATCAAAGATTACATGAGCAGCGGCGAGAAGCGTTTGCAGATCGCTCAGGTGTTAACTGAGAACAAAAAACGCATTATCGATCAGGCGCAGAAGCAGCTATTTGCCAAGCGACCCGAATACATACAACCCGGCGGCAATGCCTACGGCGAAAAGCGCTATAACCAGTGCCTGCGGGACTACGACTGGTATCTCCGCCTGGTGACCTATGGCATCATTGCCGGCAGCAAAGAGCCGATCGAGTCCATCGGCTTGATAGGGGTGCGGGAGATGTACAATGCCCTCAACGTGCCCATTGCCGGTATGATCGATGCGATCGTGTTCTTGAAGGAAGCAGCCCTCAGCCTGCTGGATCCGGACTCCGCCGCCGAGGCTGCCCCCTATTTCGACTACATCATCAATGCCATGAGCTAGCTCGCCTCTCTTGAGGAGGGAGGCCGGTCTGGGCGGTGGAGAGGCAAGCTTTGGTGGTCTTGCTGCCTACAGAGATGCCAGGGCGGTGCGGGCGTGGGCGGCCACCTGCTCTTGGGGATCCTGGGCCAGCCGGGTTAGGCCGGGGCGGGCGGCTTCGGTGCCGAGCTGGGCTAGAGCAATGCAGACGCGGTAGCGCAACTGCCAATCGTCCGAATCGATGAGGGGCTCCAAATGGGGGATGGCCCGCGGATCCCCTAGATCTCCCAGGGCAGCGGCAGCGGCTGTTGTTAGCAGCTCGTCTCCTTCCTGTAAAACCTGCACTAGGGTGTCGAAGGCGGCGGGGTTGCCCAGCTCGCCCAGCGCGGCGACAATGCTAAAGCGCACCAGCCACTCCGTCTCTCGCCGGTAAGCCTCTAGCAGATCGTCTAGGGCCTGTGGCTGCTTCAGATCCCCCAGGGCGGCGGCGGCGGCAGCCCGCACATCGAACTCGGGGTCCTCTCGCAAAAACTGTCGCAGAATCGGCAAAAGGGCAGCCGGGTCGACACCTGCGCCGGAGAGCGTGCCCAATTGGCTAATGGCGGCATAGCGGACGCGGGCATTCTCGTCGGTTACAGCTCGCTGCAACAGCGTCAAGGCTTCGGTCGCGGGGAGCTCTCTGGCCTTGTTGACGGCGCGCAGCCGATCCCCCAAGTTCTGAGAGCTCAACAGCTCCAGCAAGGCCGGCAGATCCCCAGAAGTTGTCGTCATCTCCTTTTCTCCCCCTAACCCGGCTATAGCAAAGGACGAAAAGCCGATGTTATCATTCTGAGGCAGTGCATCCAGTTTTTGTGAACTTATGGCCTTACTGCAGCAAGAGAAGCAGGAGATTATCGAGACCTACCGACTTCACGACACTGACACCGGCTCTGCCGAGGTACAAGTTGCTCTTCTAACCAGCCGTATCAACCAACTCTCGCAGCACCTTCAGAAAAACCCGAAAGATTTCAACTCGCGCCGCGGCCTAATGATGATGATCGGTCGGCGTAAGCGGCTGCTCAACTACATTGCCAAACGTTCTCCCGACCGCTTCCGGGAGCTGGCCGAACGGTTGAACATTCGGGTGAAAAAGTAGGCAGCTAGCTAAATCACTGTCGGAGAGCTACCTTCGTGGGCAAGTCCAGCCGCTATTCCAAAGCCTCCCGCCGCCGCTCCAGCTCTACCCCTGCTCAGGTGGAGACGCAACCGACCCAAAGAGAGCCGGTTGCTGTCATTCCCCCTGAGGTCAGCCGGCGTATGGTGCGGCGGATCTTGGTCTTTTCCGGGATCCCTTCTGGCCTTGGCTTGAGCAGCTTTTTTGTCAATTACTATCTCTTAACCAACCATGTGATAGCCCTGCCCCCCTACTTTACTTTGGTGGAGTCGCTGGCCTTTTTCGGCCTTGGCTTTTTGGGCATTAGCTACGGCGTGTTCTCGGCTTCTTGGGATCCAGAGCCGGGATCCCTGCTGGGGATTGACGAGTTCCGCCGCAACCTAGGCAATGTTTTCAAGCAATGGCGCGAGTTGTCTGACCCTTCTAAGCCGTCGGAAGCTGACGAATCCTAGATTTTGCTCTCTCCCCCAGCCCCGTTATCCCCCATACGTTACATTCCGCTCGGTGGTGCGGAATTGCAGGATCGTCAGGCCCACCACAATTAAGAAGAGCACAATGGATTGGGCGGCTGCCCTGCCCAAATTGCCTGACGATACGCCAATCTTGTAGATCTCGTACATCAACACCGAGGTGGATCCGGAAGGGCCGCCGGCAGTCAGCAAATCAATGGTGCCGAAAATATCGAAAAAGGCGTAGGTCATGTTGGTGATCACCAAAAAGAAGGTGATGGGGGAAAGCAGCGGTAGAGTGATGGAAAAGAAGCGGCGAAGGGCCCCCGCCCCATCGATGGCAGCCGCCTCCTGCAAATCTTTAGGCAGGTTTTGCAGCCCAGCCAGATAAAACAAAATGTTGTAGCCCATTTGCTTCCAAACGCTGGCAAAGATCACCACCCAAGGGGCTAAATTGGGATCGCTCAGCCAGTTCAAACGTGGGATCCCTACTAACCCCAGCAAGTAGTTGGCTACGCCGCCCAAGGGGTTGAAGATAATGAAAAAGATGATACCGGCCACTGCTGGCGAAATGGCGTAGGGCCAGATCAGCAAGATGCGATAGATTGCCGCCCCGCGGATGGGCTGGTAGGCCAGCGTGGCAATCAACAGGGATCCGCTCAGCCCCAACACCACGATGGCCGCCGAAATGGCGAAGGTAATCCCCAGGCTGCGCAGATAGGTGGCATCCGTCAGCAGAGCGGTAAAGTTGTCCACACAGACGAAGCGGCTGCGCGGCGCGCCCACAAAGGTGAGCAGGGTGGAGAGGCGCAGGGTATCCAGCCCTGGATAGTAGAGAAACACCACCAAAATGGCGAAGGTGGGCAACAAGAGCAGCCAGGCCAGCCACCCCTGCTTGAAGATACCCCTCTCTTGGGGAGCTGCACTGGGGATCCCCAGGCGGCGCTCCCGCTCCTTGCGGATCCAGGCCAGCAGCGGCCAGAGGGGGATGGCCATGCCCGCCAGCACCAACCCCACGCCAAAAGCGAGGTCGATGGCCTTGCGCTCCGGCTCAAAGGTGCAAAAATCCAGCGGCACCATGAAGATCAGGGATCCCAACCCTCCTGCCAGCCCCCCCAGAGCCGCCCCCAGCAGCACAGGCCGCTCGATGCGCCGAAAACGGGATCCCACCCAGAGGGCCCCCGACAACCCCGCCAGCAGCGGCAGCAGCACTTGGATCCATTTCCCCATGTTCTCTCTCCCATCCAACCTTGCAAAAGCCAAAAAGGGGCAGGCCGCCGCCCACCCCCCATCCTCAGATTTTGCTTTGCTGTAGCCCAGCTCCTGACCAATTACTGATAGAGGGAGTTGTACTCGGCCAGAAGCCGGTTGGCAGTCTCGTTGGCCCTGGCCATGGCTTGGGCCGGATCCCCGCCCTTGAGCATGAGATCTTCCATGGTCTGGGTTACCACATTGCGAATCTCAGGAAAGGCTCCCAGCAACGCCCCACGGGTGGCAGGAGTGACCTTGGAGTTGTTGATTTGGTCGATAGCAGTGAAGAAGTTGGGGTTTTCCTTGAACCAGCCCTGCGACTCCAGCAAGGCTACCGAGCTTTTGCGAATGGGCAGATAGCCGGTCACTTGGTGCCATTCGGCAGCATTTTCGGTGTTATTCAGCCACAACATGAAGGTCAGCGCCCCCTCTTCCACCTCTTTGGGCAGACCCTTCACCAACCAAAGGCTGGCGCCCCCGATCAAGTTCCCCGTCCAACCCTTGTCGGCGTTGTAGGGCATGCGGGTGGTGACCAGCTCGATGTTGTTCTGCTTGGCGGCGTTGGTGATGTTGGCCGCGTCGGCGCTGCTGGTGATGGCCATGGCGACGGTGCCGGTTTGGATGGCTTGCTCCGTGGCCGCCCAATCGCGCTGCTTGCCGCTGTAGATGTAGTAGCCTTTGTCATACATCCCTTTCCACCAGGTGGCGATAGCCACCGAGGGCTGCGAGTCCAAAAAGACCTGGGTGGCCCGGGCGGCACGGCCATTTTCGTTGTTGGCCAAGAGAGCATCTTGCTGCGCCATCCACTGCTCGTAAAACCAGCCGTGGTTGGGCCAGGTGACGCACCCCTGGGGAGCGTCGGGAAGCGCCATGATCTTCTCACAGGCGGCTTCTAGCTCCTGCCAGGTGGCCGGCGGCTTCTCGATCCCGGCCTTCTTCAAAATGGCGGTGTTGGAGTAGAGGATGGGGCTGGAGCTGTTCCAGGGCATGGAGGTGAACTTGCCATCCAGGGTGTAGTAGCTCACCACCGGCTCGATAAAATCCTCGAAGTTCACCGGGATCCCGTTCACTTCGGTGCGGTTGCCCAGCGCCTCGGCGATGGACTTGAAGTAGCCGAAATCCCGTGCCCGTTGGGTGCCCACCTCAAACCACTGCACCACTGCCGGAGCGGCTTTTTGTTGAATAGCGAGGTCGGTGGCCTGTTGAATTTCTTCGTAGTTGCCGTAGCCCTCAACAGTTACATTGTATTGAGGAAATTGCTTGTTGAACTCTGCCGCCTTTTGACGGGCCCAATCGAGACGGTTATCGGTAAAGGCAATCCAAACTTTGACGTTGGCAGGAGACTGGGCAAAGCTGTCAGCAGCCAGGAAGGCAGCACCAGCGGCAGCCGCCAGGCCGGCCAGAGCAGCCAGGAAAGTCCGACGGGTATTCATAAAATGCAGTCGCATCCACTAAGGGCAGGACTGATACTAGCGCAGCGACATTAAGAGCAGGTTATAAACCGGGGATCCTGAAGGGGCAACCCATCCGTCGCACCACCACCATCGACCCCCATCCGTGAAGGATCTGGTGGGATCCCCTGCTTAAGGCTGCCCAACCTGCCGCCGCAGCGCCTGGATCCCGGCAGCCAAGCCAAAGAGAACGAGTACCAGCAGGGTGCTCAGAGCTGCTGCCTGGTGGGTGTAGCCCCCCTGTTGCAAGCCAAAGATGAGCCACCCAAAGGTTTCTGAGCGGGAGGTGACCAAGAGGGCGGAGAGGGTCAGCTCGGCAAAAGATTGCAAAAACACCAGCAACACCGCTGCTGTCAAGGCCGGTGCCAGCAGGGGCAGCAGGATGTAGCGAAAAGTTTGCAGCAGGGAGGCCCCGTCGATGCTGGCCGCCTCCTCCAGGCTGGTGTCCAGGCTGCGCCAAGCAGCTTGCATCGGTTGCAGCGCCAGGGCCAAGAACCGCCCCAAGTAGGCCATCAGGATCAGCCACAGGGTGCCGTAGAGGCTCAGCCCCGGCAGGGGAGGGGGCAACCACACCAAAATGAGGGACAACGCAAAAATCAGGCCCGGCAGGGCATAGGGCAAGTCCACAATGAAGCTGAGCAGCGCCAGCAGCCGTGCTTTCAGCCGGGTCAGGGCGTAGCCCAAGATCGTCGCCATCCCGCTGCAGAGCAGCGCTGCTCCTCCCGCCAAACCCAAACTGTGCAGCGTGGCGCGGCGGACCCGCTCCAGCTCAAACAGAACCAGCCGGAAATGCTCCAGCGTCAGGTTAGACCAGACCAAGGGCAGGCCATAGGCCCGCAGCAGGGCAGTTGCAGCCATGGCCAGCAAAGGCCCAAGGATGACCAGCAAGGCTGCGGCAAAGAGGATCCCGCTGAGCAGCCAACCCAGCCAGCCCAAGCGATAGGGATCCGGAGGGGCCTCGCCCGGATCCAGCCCCGCCTGAGGCTGCTGTGACCAGGCCAAAAAGAAGAGGGCCGGCAGGCCAAAGAGCAACGCCAGCGCCGCGCTGCGCCCAAACCCATCCCCGCCGAAGTTGATCACCTCTTGGTACAGCAGGGTGGGCAAAGTCAGGTAGCGTCCTGGGATCCCCAGCAAGGCCGGGATCCCGAAATTGCCCCAGGCCCCCAAGAAGGCCAGCGCCGCTGCTGCCGCCACAGAGGGCCGCAACAGGGGCAGCGTGATGAAGAGCCAAACCTGCAGCAGGTTGGCCCCATCCAGTTGGGCCGCCTCCTGAGCTTGCTTGGAGAGCCGGCTCAAGCCCGCCACCAGCGTCAGGTAGGCAATTGGCAGCACAAAAAGAGCCAGCAGCAGGATGATCCCCCCCGGCGTGTAGAGGCTCCACAGGGATCCCTGACCCCCCAAAATCCAGCGCAGCCCCTGCTGCAAATAGCCCACCGGCCCGGCCCATTGGATCCAGGCCAAGGCCAAAACCTGGGGCGGAATCACCAGAGGAGACAAAAAGAGCAGCCGTAGGATCCCGCGGCCCGGCAGATCCGTCTGGGTGGTGAGCACCGCCAGCAGCAGAGCGGCCCCAAGAGCCAGCGCCGCTGAGGCCGCGGACACCCAAAGGCTATGGCGTAGCGCCAGATGGACGCGAGGCGTTTCCAGCAACCAGCGGATGTTCTCACCTTCGCCGCCCAAGGCCCGCTGCAGCAGCCTCCAGAGGGGATAGACGTGGGTCAGAGTCACAAGGGCGGCTACAGCCACCAGCCAGGGGATAATGGGGTGCCTCAACCCTTTGCTCAAGTCCTTCCACCGCAAGACTTGGCCAGCGTCTGGCCAGCTTGATGTCAACCTATTCCCCAAACAACTTGGCAAAGCGAGCCTTGTCGGCCTCGCGGCTCTCGGCCAACTCCGTCGCCGGCACGCTTAAGATCTTCAGCTCGCTCAAGGCGGGGAACCCTTTCGGAGGTGTGACATCCTGCCGCAGTGGCATATAGCCCATCCCTGCAGCAACCTCCTGCCCCTTCTGAGACAGCAAGAAGTCCACAAAAGCCTGGGCAGCTTCCAGGTTGGGCGTTCCTTTTACAATTCCCACCGGCTCTGTAATCAATGGCACACCCTCCTTGGGATAGACCACCTCCACTGGGGATCCCTCGTTGCGGCTGCGAATGGCAAGAAAGTCCACCACCATGCCGTAGCTCTGTTCGCCACTGGCGACGTTGCGGGCGACAGCGCCATTGCCCTGCACCAGCACCGTTTTGTTCTTTTTCAGGGCTTCGTACCACTCCCAGCCCAGGCCGGGGGTGCGTGTGATCACCCCCAAATTGTAGGCGGCAGCACCCGAATAGGTGGGGCTGGGCATCACCAGTTGGCCTTCCGGAACCTGGGCTAGGGCCGCCCAGCTATCCACGGGCTGGGCTTTGGCCGTGTTGTAAACGATCACCGTGGCCAGGATCTTGGTGCCGAAATAGTGGCAGTCTGGATCGTAGTAGGTGGCGGCGATGGCCTTGGCTTCAGGGCTGCAGTAGGGCTCCAGCAAATTGCGGGATTTCAGCAACTCAAAAGTAGGCGCATCGGCCACCAGCAGCACATCAGCCTGGGGACTACCCTTTTCGGCTTCCAGCAAAAAGCGGCTGATCACCTCCTCGGTGCCGGAGCGAAAGATCTCCACCGAAACCTCTGGATAAACTTCCCGAAACGCAGCCACGGTTTTCTGAGCATCTGCATCGGGTTGGGAAGTGTACAAACGCAAGGTGCCGGACGGCTTGGCCCAGGCTGGGTTCAGGGATCCCCACCCAAGGGGCTGGGCAAAAACCAGGCTCCAGAGTACCGCCAACAAAGGTAGAGGACGCTTCATCGTTTTCCCTCGCTTGAGAGCTTGACCTGGACTCCGCTACCAACTTGCCAAAGGCAAAGGCATTTTCGGATTTCAGATCGCGTCCAGATCGCGACAGTGAAAATCCACTTCGACCTTCGCCCCCTGCAATTTTTGCCTTTGGCAAGAGTCAGCCATCGCTAAACTACCCCAGGAAGATTAACCCGAGGTTATCTCTGGATTCATCGAGGATGTTGAGATTCTCCCCGCGGCTACAGCTTGCCTTTGGAGTCCTTTCCGGTTTGTCAGAGTTAGTTCTGCGCCCTGGGCTACCCAGAACTTGCGGCTGATGCCGCAGCCCCCTGGGAGAGGGGAAAACCCTGGGCGCCGCCGCAGGCAAAAACCCTAGCTTCAAGGCCTGCAGCCTGCTGGCACAAAGGAACCCGGAACTGCCCTGGCTACTTTTTCCGCAGATTCCCCCAAGCCCACCCCTACTAGAGGCGCCCGGCGGGCTTGGCTGGCCGGTCGGCTCAGGCTTTCCCAAGGGTTGCTGGCGAATTTAGGCTTGCTTGAAATAGTCGGGCTCATTGCCGGGTTTCCACTTGATGTTGCAGCCGAGGCTGGGCTTTTGGTCGGGATCGATGGGCTTGCCCGCCAGCAGGTTATCCAGCGCCGCCCGCAAATCTTTGCCCGTCACCGGCACATCCGGCAGGCTGGGGCGGCTGTCGTCCAGTTGGCCGCGGTACACCAGCTTGCGCTCCGCGTCGAACAAGAAAAAGTCGGGGGTGCAGGCCGCCGTGAAGGCCTTGGCCACCTCTTGGCTTTCGTCGTAGCAAAACGGGAAGGTGAAGCCCAAGGTCTCGGCCATCTTCTTCAGGTTCTCGGGGCTGTCGTCGGGGTATTTCTCCACGTCGTTGGCGCTGATGGCTACAATGCCGACGCCGCGATCCTTATAATCTCTGCCAATGCGGGCCAGCTCCTCTTGCACATGCTTCACATAGGGGCAGTGCTGGCAAATAAACATCACCAACAGGGCCGGCTTGTCGGCAAAGGTGGAGAGGGAAATGGTTTGGCCGCTCACCACATCGGGCAGGCTGAAGTCAGGGGCAGGGGTGCCCAGAGGCAACATGGTCGAGGGAGTACGGGCCATAGCAAACCTCCAGCGTAAGGTTTCCTCAATCATCATGGATCATCCTGCTCCTCCCGCAGCAGCCCCCACCCCAAGCAGGCCGGGAACCGCTTTTACAATTGGATAGAGTCCGCAACATTTGGTTCGGGAGCTGAGCCTTGAGCACCGCCGTCTTGCCCGCTGCCCCCCTCGTGGATACCCACGTCCACTTGAACTATCCCGATTTTGCCGAAGATCTGCCGCAGGTGGCCGAGCGCTGGCGCCAGGCCGGGATCCAGCAACTGGTGCACTCCTGCGTAACGCCGGCGGAGTTTCCCCAATTGCAGGCCATTGCCGACCAGTATCCGGAGGTGTTTTTGTCGGTGGGGCTGCACCCTCTGGAGGCGCGCCAGTGGCAGCCGGATCTGGCCGAAAAGATCGCCCAGTTGGCCGCCGGCGACCCCCGAGTGGTGGCCATTGGGGAGACAGGCCTAGATTTCTACAAGTCCGACCCGGCCGATGTGGAGCGGCAAACAGAATCCTTCCGCGCCCACATTGCCCTTGCCCAGGAGCAGGATTTGGCCCTGATCGTCCATTGCCGCGAGGCGGCAGCAGCCACCTACGAGATTTTGAGGGAGGCCATGGCTGCCAGGGGGCCGCTGCGGGCGGTGATGCACTGCTGGAGCGGATCCCCGGAGGAGACGCGACTGTTTGTGGAGCTGGGCTGCTTCATCAGCTTTAGCGGCATCGTCACCTTTAAGAACGCTGAGACGGTGCGCCGCTCGGCCCAGGAGGTGCCTCTGTCCCAGCTTCTGGTGGAAACCGATTGCCCTTTCCTGGCCCCCACCCCCTTCCGCGGCAAGCGCAACGAGCCGGCCCATGTGCAGCGGGTGGCCCAAACCCTGGCGGAGCTGTTGCAGATCCCCTTGCAAGACCTGGCCCGACAGACCAGCCAAAATGCCGCCCGCCTCTTCCGCCTGCCTCAGCCCCCCTTGTGAAGAAGGGTGGAGAACTTTTGGCATTTTTTAAGCTTTTTACTTGGGGCTCTCTAACTTCCCGGCAGGGGGCGCTATCGTGAAAGAGGAGGTGTAGCTTCCAATACTTTTGCACTCCCCTATAGCTATGGAAACCTTGGCCCCTGCAGCCTGCGCCAGCCGGGATGTCCTCATCAACCGCATTACCCACCAGATCCGGCAATCCCTGGAGCTGGATCAGATCCTGAGGGCAACGGTGGAGGAGGTGCGCGCCTTTTTGGGCACGGATCGGGTCAAGGTATACCGCTTCGACCCGGAAGGCCATGGGACGGTGGTGGCGGAAGCCCGACAAGCCGAGCGGTTGCCCTCCCTCTTGGGCCTATCGTTTCCGGCGGGGGATATCCCAGAAGAGGCGCGGCAGCTGTTTCGCCTGGCCCAGGTGCGGGTGATCGTGGATGTGGAGGCCCAGACCCGCTTCCTCAGCCAGCCGGAGTCGCTGGGCCGCTTTGCCCAGGCCCGGCCTTTGCCCCTGGGCGAGGTGCCGCAGCGGCTGGTGGATCCCTGCCATGCCCACTACCTCAAGTGCATGGGGGTGGCCTCCTCCCTGGTGGTACCCCTCCTGCATCACCAGCAGTTGTGGGGGCTCTTGGTCTCCCACCACGCCGAGCCCCGCTCCTACTCTGCCGAAGAGCTGCAGGTGGTGCAGTTGGTGGCGGATCAGGTGTCGATTGCCATTGCCCAGGCGGAATTGCTGGAGCAGGCGCGGCAAAAGGCGCAGCAGGAACGTTTGATTAACCAAATTGCGGCGCTGGTGTACTCGCCGCTCCACCCCGAGACCACCTTGACCACTGTGCTGGAGCAGCTTACCGCCGGCCTCCAAGGGATCGGGGCGCGGCTGCGCATCCGGTTCCTGGGCCTGGACACCCTCTGCCACCATGGGATCCAGCCGCCGGCAGGCTACGACGCCTGGCTGCAGGAGCAGGTGGGAAGGCCCAAGACAGCAGGAAACGGGGTGAAGACGTGGTCGCTTTCCCAGTTGGAGAAGTGGCCAGAACTGCAGGCCCAGCTGCAGCAGACGCCCATTCGCGGGCTGCTGGCGGTGCCGCTGGTTTGGAACGAGCAGCTGGTGGGCTGGCTGAGCGTCTTTCGCGGCGCCCTCTGCCAAGAGACCCACTGGGCCGGCTACCGCTGGCCCGCCCAAGGGGAAGGTGGGGAGGATCCCCGTCAAGAACTGCCGTTGATCTCCTTTGCCGCTTGGCGAGAGCTGAAAGTTGACGAGCCCAAGGCCTGGTCGGCCGCGGAGCTGGAGCTGGTCGGCCGCGCTGCGGTGCACCTGGCCCTGTCGATTGCGCAAAACCAGCTCTACCGGCAGTTGCAAGATCTCAACGCCCGTCTGGAGCACGAGGTAGAGGAGCGGACGGCGGCCCTGCAGCGCTCTTTGGCCATGGATGCCCTCTTGCAGCGGGTTACCGACCAGGTGCGCAGCAGCCTAGACGAAGCCCAGATCCTGCGGGCGGTGGTGCAGGAGTTGGCGCTGGGGCTGCCCATCCAAGGCTGCGATCTCTGCCTCTACGAGGGAGCAGCCGGCCAGGCCACCGTGCGCTATGAATACACCGCCGCCCTGCCGCCCGCCGGCGGGATCACCCTAACCCTGGCCGACTACCCAGATCTCTACCGACAACTGCAAAGGGGGCAGGCGGCGCAACTGTGCCATCTGCCGGGGCAAAGCTGGATCCCACGGCGGGAAGGGCTGACGCTTTTGGTTTGCCCGCTGCGGGATGACCAGGGGGCGTTGGGCGATCTGTGGTTGGCCAAGGCGGCAGCCGAGTGCTTTGATACCCTGGAGATGCAGGTGGTACAGCAGGTAGCGGATCACTGTGCCATCGCCATCCGCCAGGCTCGCCTCTACCAGGCCTCGGTGCAACAAATCAGCGAGCTGAAGCGCCTCAACTGCCTCAAAGATGATTTTTTAAGCACCGTCTCCCACGAGCTGCGCACCCCCATCACCAACATGAAAATGGCCATCCAACTGCTGAAAATGGCCCGCACCCCCCAAAAACGGGAGCAATATCTGCAAATCCTAGAGCAGGAGTGCGAGCGCGAGGCGGAATTGATCAACGATCTGCTGGATCTGCAGCGGTTGGAGCAGGGATCCAAACCCCTTCATCTTGAAGAAGTGTCCCTGGCCGCCTGGCTGCCCACTGTGCTGCAGCCCTTTGTGCAGCGGGCCGAGGCCAATCAGCAACAGTTGCAGTGGCAGATTGACCCGAAGGTGGGCAAGGTGGTGACGGATCAGGCCGCCTTGACGCGGGTGGTACAGGAGCTGGTCAACAACGCCTGCAAGTACACCCCGCCTCAGCACCGCATCACGGTGACGGCGCGCCGCCTCAGCCCTGAACAAGTGCAAATTCGGGTGGTCAACGAGGGGGTGGAGATTCCCCGCAGCGAGTGGGAGCGCATCTTCGAGAAGTTCTACCGCATCCCCAGCGGGGATCCCTGGAAGCGGGGCGGCACCGGCCTGGGGCTGGCTTTGGTTAAGCAGTGGATGCAGCGGCTGGGGGGCAGCGTCTCGGTGGAGAGTTCTCAAGGCAAAACCTGCTTTACCCTGGTGCTGCCGCAGGGATCCCTGCCTGTGCAGACCTCACCCCTAGCCCACAACTGTGCCTAGCCACATGAGCAATGCCCACTCAGAAGCGTTGCGTTTGGCCGCCGAGCAGTTTAACCGGGGGGAATTCTACGCCTGCCACGACACCCTGGAGGCCCTGTGGATGGAAGCGGTGGATCCGGAGCGGCGCTTCTACCAGGGGCTGTTGCAAACCGCCGTGGCCTACTACCACCTGCAAAACGGCAACCGCCGCGGCTGCATGATCCTGCTGGGGGAGGCCAACCGCAAGCTGGCCGACTTTCTGCCCACCTACGCTGGCTACAACCTGCAAGCTCTCTGGGAAGCCAACCAGAGCCTCCTGCAAGAGCTCTCTTGCCTCCAGCCTGAGGATCCCTTGCCCCCGGTAGCCTCTCCTACTCTGAGGGTTGTTGGCGGTAAGCCCGATTGAGATGAGAAACTTCTTGGCCCCTCTCCCAGAACCCCAGGAGCTAGCGACGCTTGGAGCGGCGAGCCTGCCGTTCTGCCTCGTTGCGCCGCCGCCGATCCCGCCAGTCGATAAAGGTGATGTAGCCAACGCCCACCGTTACAGCCGTCAAGAGCAAAAAGATGCTCCCATACGCAAGGCGGGCCACCCAGGGCAAGTCGGTTTCCATAGAGCCAGAGGTAGCGAAGGACAAGGGGGATGCTTGGGGCTACATGCCGTTACGGCCCCAAACCACGAAGGCAATGGAAAGGGCGAAGAAAGCCGCAACGGCAACCCAGCCAAAGGTGATGATGTCCATAGGTCTAGCCAAGCAAAGAAGGCTCATCGGGGTGATCCCATTTTACGGGATGGGATCCCCGGCGCATCTACAACAGGGCTCGACTGGGTAGATTAAGGTCAGAGGCCAAAACCCAAGCCAAAGGGAGGACGCGATGGTACTGGACACATTGCCGCTGGTTGCCGCTGTAGCCATCGCCATTTTTATGCTGGTTTTTTGGGTGCGGGTGGTTCGAGAGGCCATCTGGACAACGGTGGGGATTGTAATCATCTTGGCCGTGTTGTACGTGGTCTTTAGAATTGGCCCGCGGCAGGTGCTGCAGGAGTTGCGGGATCCCTTTGCCCTTCTAGAACAGGTTTGGCAGGTGATCGTCGGTTGGTTCCAGGCCCTTCTCCCCTAGAGTTCGTTATCTGCTATACAGTTCCCTGATACAATAGAAAACACAGGGGGGCAGCCTATTGGAACTGCTGGCGAATGGTTTGTCCAGTCAAAAATCGATTCCCTCTCCGGTTTCCGCACTGCTCTACAGCACCTACGCGACTGAAGTTCTCGCCATGCCTTCTGACCCTGAATGGGATCCCCAAGACCCCACCCCAGAAGATGGGATCCCCATTCCTGCTGGCGTCAGCGGGACGGAGTCCTCAGACATCCAGGTGGAGGTGGAGGATTTGGGGGAGCGCCGCCGCCAAGTGCGAGGTCGCGTCCTGATCCCGGTGGAGCGGCAGCGGGTTTGGCAGGTTTTAACCGATTACGACCATCTGGCGGAGTTTGTGCCCAACTTGGTGGAAAGCCGCTTCCTCGGCAGCGAGAACGGCCGCAAGCTGGTACGCCAGGTGGGATCCCAAAAGGTTCTCTTTGCCCGCTTTTCGGCGGCAGTGGTGCTGGCCATTGAGGAAATCTTTCCCCACCAGCTTCGCTTCCAAGAAATAGAGGGGGACTTTCTCCTTTTCGAGGGGTTTTGGGAGCTGGCCGAGTGGCTAAACCAGCAAACTTTGCTCACCTACCACCTGCAGGTGAAGCCGCCGCGCCGCATGCCGGTCGGCCTGGTGGAACGGCGCATCTGCCGAGACTTGGCCTTCAATCTCCAGGCCATTCGGGAGCGCTGCCTGAGTTTATACTCCCAATAGGGCGTGCCATCCCTCACCCCCAGCCCCTCTCCCAAAGGGACGTCCCTCACCCCCAGCCCCTCTCCCTTTGGGAGAGGGGAGCTATGCGGCAACCTGATTTGTTGGACATTCGCGGTTTGCATTTGCCGGCTGGGATCCCAGCTCATCGCAGCAGCCTGGCAGCCCCCCACTTTTCAGGCGGCCATCGAGAGCTGAGTCTGGGTTCGTGGGTTTGCTATCGGCAGGGTGAAGTGGAAGGCACTGCCCTGGTTGATCCCCGGCGATTCGGCCCAGATGCGCCCCCCCATCGCCTCAACGATCAGCCGGCAGATGGCCAGCCCCAAACCCGTCCCGCCCACGGAACGGCGCAGGGATCCCTCTGCCTGGTAAAACCGCTCGAAGATGGCTTGCAACCGCTCCGGCTCAATGCCTCGCCCGCTGTCGGCCACAGTAAATCTCACCATCGCTTCTCCAGGTTCGCCGGCTGGTGGCTCCACCTCTGCCCGGATCCAGATCCGCCCGCTGGGAGGAGTAAACTTGCAGGCATTGTCCAACAGCTTGCGCAACACTTCCACCAGCCACTCGCCATCTGCCCTGACCATCGGCAGCCGTTTGGGCAGCGCCTGCTCGATGGTGGGTAACTCCTCGTGCCGTCGTCGCGCTTTCACGTTGCTCAGGGCCAGCTCCACGCATTCTTGGGCAGACAGCGGCTCAATATGCCAGCGAACGCGACCACTTTCCAGCTTGGAGAGGGTGAGAAAATCCTGCACCAGCTCCCGCAGCCGACCGGCATCCTGCAGGGCCGCATTCAACATCTCCTGGCGCCTCTCCAAGGGCATGTCGGGGTCGCCGGCCAAAGACTCCAGACACACTTGAATGGTGGACAAAGGAGTGCGCAGCTCGTGCCCGATCACGGCAATCAGCTCCGACTTGGCCCGATCCAGAGCCTGCAACTGGCGATTCAGCTCTTCCAGGTGCTGATAGGCTTCTGCCTGCAGGAGGGCTACTCCTACCTGGTTGGCAATGGCTTCCGCCAGCTCCAGGGTGGCCAGCTGCCAGCGGCGGGGGTGTTGGTGGTGCAGCTCCAATAGGCCCAGCAACCGCCCCTGATAGAGAATCGGCATGGCCACCCAAGCGCGAATTTGCGCCGCCTGCCACAGCTCCGGCACTTGCTGCAAGCGCGGATCCTTTTGGGTGTCCTCGCAACACACTAGTTGGGCCGAGGCCATCGCCTCCTGCAAAAAAGGGTTGCTTGGCACGGGCCAGAGGGATCCCTTGAGGCTGCCCATCGTCAGGGTGTGATACTCGTGATCGATCTGGACAGCAGGAACCTGACCGTCGTAGCGGTAGATCAAACAGCGCCCCACCTTCGCTGCCTGACCCAATTCCTGAACGGCAATGGTCAGGATATCGCCGGGATGCAAAGACTGGCGAATGGCGCTGCTGATGCGGTTGATCAAGTGTTCTTTGCGCTCTTGAGCTTGAATGGTGCGATAGGCCCGCTGCAGCTTGTATTGCCCTACCTGGAGATAGGTGATCAGCCGCTCCGTAAAAGGGCCGGGGTTCAGTTGGCTGTCAGCCTCCTGGGGAGCTCCTTCGAGGTACTGGCGAACCGGCTCCAGGCGAGGGGCCAGATCCGGACGGTAGCCAAGGATCTTCGGCAACAGAGCCAAAGCCGCCTGGGCAGTGACGGAGCGATCAAATGACCAGATGCCATCGAATTGGCGGGCCGCATCCATGTCGCTGCCCTGCCAGGGCCGCTCCCGACACACCAAGCAGGTGGCATAGTGGGCGTCGATAACGATCAAATGCCACTCCTGCGCCAGCGGATCCTCCGGATCCAGGGGGATAAAGTCAGGGGGCAGGTCGGCCTGAGCCCCATCGGGAGCAGCCAACACAAACACATCTTGGGCAACCGCGCCGATGCGACGGTAGCGCCGCGCCTCCTGGCGGTAGTAGCGCTCCTTTTGAAAATTGGCGAACACCCACGGGGATCCCTGACCTTGCAACACCTGATCCTCGATGGCGTGGCTAAGGGCAACCAGAGAAGACTTGAAATAAAGTTGCGGGCGCAGATGGGGCAAAGCCTCCAGCAGATCGCTCAATAGGGAAGTCCGACTCTGACGGCTCTGGCGGGATCTAGGGCGGGTAGAAGTCATAGCCCTATTGGCAAGTTCGGTTGGCAAGGAGTAACTTAGCCGTGGAGAAAGCGCCTGGCGGGCTGGCCTAGGTTTAGTCTAGCGGTTGGGTTCTGCAGCAAGGCGAACTTAACGAGCTGCAAGATCTGGCTAACTTGGGCTAAGAATTGTAAGGTTGTGTGTAGACCCAATGTCGGGATCCCGGTACAGCCAAGAGGACGTGCAACAAATTCTCCAGCGGGCCATGGCCCGCCAGCCGCGTCTGGGCGAGTTTACCCGCGCCCAACTGCAGGAGATGGCCGCCGAACTGGGGATCTCCCCCCAAGAGCTGGATCTGGCCGAACAGGAATGGAAGGCTTGGCAAGAGCTGAACAGCCAACATCGCGAATTCCAGCGCTACCGCCGCCGGCAGTTTTACCAGTTGCTGGGGCGATATGCAATTGTCAACAGCTTTCTGCTGGGCTTGGACTGGCTTTCCGGCGGAGGGCTATCCTGGTCGCTGTTTATACTCATGGGCTGGGGCTTGACAGTTTCCCTCAAAGGCTGGAACGCCTATCAAACGGAGGGTGAACGCTACGAAAAGGAGTTTCAGCAGTGGCAAAAGAAACGCCAGAAGAAGCTTCAGCGTCGATGAGTAGCATCTCGTCTCTCTGCTTTGAGCGGCGATGGTCTTAGAAGGAGACTGCCGGCAGATGCTAGTATAGGTAGCTGCAGAGGCAAATGCCTGTGCGGGCGTAGTTTAATGGTAAAACCGCAGTCTTCCAAACTGCTGTTGACGGTTCGATTCCGTTCGCCCGCTTCCAGCCACCCAAAGCCATAAACCCGCTCCAGATAAGCACTTCCAGCCTTAAACTGCAGTTGAGTTTGGGGTCAGAAAGTGTCAGGAAACGGCTATGGAGAAAAGGGAAAGCTTGGTACGCTTTTGGTCTGAACTGGCACTGCCGGGGGTGGCGGTACCGGTTGTCGACGGGGGCGCCGGACGAAGAACTTGGCTAGAGCCTTATCTTGTCAGCAACAATTTCTAACAATCGCTCCCCAGCGCTTACCTTCGGGCTAGGGACTACCTCTCGGAGCTTATTGCAGCCAAGGCCTGGCGATGCAAGTCGGGGTTGGCCGCCGCCAGCACTTCCCCCCTAGACGTGCGGGTCAAGGGATCCCCCGACCAATCGGTAATCAGGCCGCCGGATCCCTCGATAACAGGCACGAGAGCAGCAAAGTCGTAGAGGGCAAGCCCACACTCCATCACCAGATCGATGTAGCCGCTGGCCAACAAGCCGTACTGGTAGCCGTCGCCGCCGTAAGAGGTGATGTGAACCGAGCGGCTGAGCTGCTGAAAGCGCTGCCGCTGGTCAGGCTGGGCGAACAAATCGGGGGTGGTGCAGCTTAGGTAGGCGCGGCTGAGTTCAGTGGTGGCTTTGGTGCGCGTGAGCTGTTGGGTGGAGGGGGTTATCCAGCGGGTTGGTTGTCCCTGCACCCCCAGCCAGCGCTCGCGCAGCACCGGCTGATCGATGAGGCCCAAGATGGGGCGATCCTCCGCCAACAGGGCGATCAAAGTGGCAAAGGTGGGCTTGCCGGTGGAAAAGGCGATGGTGCCATCCAAGGGATCCAAAACCCAGGTGTAGGGGGATCCGGTCTGGTGGAAGCCAAACTCCTCGCCGAGGATGTTGTGCTCCGGCACGTGGGCGGCCAGCAGCGCCCGCATCGCCCGTTCCGCCTCCCGGTCGGCTATCGTTACAATTGGCGAGCGGGCCTCCTTGTATTCGGCTTTCAGCTCCCCGCGAAACAAAGGTCGGATCACCGCTCCGGCAGCCTCGGCCAGGGCCTGCGCCAATTCAATCCATTCTGGCTTGACCACCTTACTCTCTCTGTACTTTGTCCTCTTCTAGCATAGAAAAAGACTTCCCCTCGGCTATGCGCTCTGGCCGACTGTTAACCCCTCTGGAATGGCTCTGGATCGCGATTGGGGTGATCTTGACCATTTTGGGCACCCTAACCCAGGTGAGCTTGCCGCCTCAGTGGCCAGGGGTGGGCGGATATAGCTTTTCCCTGCAAATCGGCGGCGTGCTGCTGACGGCCTGTCTGGCGGGGCCGGTGGCGGCAGTGTGCGCTCAGATCGTCTATCTGGGATTGGGGTTGGCGGGGCTGCAGGTGTTTGCCCAAGGAGGCGGATGGCAATACCTGTACCAGCCCGCCTTCGGCTATTTGCTCGGGTTTCTGCCTGCAGCCTGGGCCTGCGGGACAATGGCCTTTCGACAAACGGATCCTCATTTACCGCGCGCCTCCTTTCCCCCTCGCCGCAACCCCTACGTGCAGCCCAGCCTCTCTGCGCCGGTGCGTCTGCAAGACTTGGCCGCCGCCGGTTTGGTGGCCCTGACCCTGGTTCACCTGACCGGGATCACCTATCTCTTAGCTACTCAGCCCTGGAATGGAGAGTTGCTGCAGTTGCTTCGGCTCTACTCTGGCTATACCCTGCCAGGACAGCTCATCGTGGTCAGCTTCGCTGCCCTCCTAGCCCTGATCCTGCGGCGCTTGCTGCTGCTTTAGCGCAAAAGACCTTCTATCTTTGCGCGATTGCGCATTTGCTCTTGGGCTGGAGCAGCAAAGATTAGCCTAGAGGCAAACTTGCCCCAGAGAAGGGACAAGGGGTTTCCAAGGTTTCACCAGGTTTCTGCAAAGTTTCGTGAGAAAAGGCAAGAATGCGACGCGCTGCGCTAACTCTCTTGGCAACGGGCTTTCTAGCCACCACTCTGACCGCCTGCGGCAACAGCGGCAACTCTGGCGGATCGATTGTCATTCCACCCCAAAGCCCAACCGTTTCCTTTATCAATCCGCCTACCTCTGGGCGCGTAGGCACCTCCACACCGGCTTTCACGGTGCAGGTCAGTGTGCCGGGCGGCGCCCGCTCAACCCAGTTTGTGGAACTGGAAACCTTCAACCCGCTTGGCACGCGCGTGCAAAGGGAAGTCTTTAGCCCCCAGCAGGTTGGCTGCAGCCCAGGTGCCACTTTCTGTAGCTTCAACACCGACTTCCGGGTTGCTCCTGGCGATCCTGCCGGCGTTTGGCAGTTTCGAATCACTGCCTTTGACCAGCAAAACCGCTCTGGATCCCAGACTCTTCTGATTACAGTCTTTCAGTAGGCAAGCCGAGCCGTTGCTTTGGATTGAGAGCTAAGCGAAAGCAGGGGATGCGTCAAGCACCCCCTTAAGGCGTAAGCCCTTCTCACCAGGAACGCCCAAATGCGGGATCCCTCATTCCATGTCCCGACGGTTGGGGTTGCGGGCAGGGTCATTGCTCAAGAAACCAAAAACAAACAGTCCCACAAAAAAGATTACCACCGCGTAAACAGAGATTTTCAGTAACAGCATAGTTTCAGCGACCCGTTTCCAAGTGGATGAAGCGAACAAGCAACAAAGCAATGGTAGAGCAAAGACCGAGAGCCACGGAGACGGGATCCCGTCAGACCTGAGGCTCGGCAAAAGTTCTTCACAAGATCATACCTCCCAACAGCTCCTCATTCCCGCCGTTGGCCCCAATTTGTCCCCAAAACGCCTCGGACACTTGCCGGAAAAGAGCCGCAAAGCTCGGCCAGATAGGGATCCCTGGCAAGGGGCAAAATTGTTAAGAAATGTTTTAAAGCGAAAAGCAACATTGCGCTCGCTCAGCGGCAGCAGTGTTGGAGAAGGCTGGGGAATGGGAGGATGGGATCTGCGGCTTTGCTGGCTGGGTACCTATCTATGCCTTTTGACTTGTCCGGTAATCCAGTTCATCAGTTAAACCACTGGGATGCTTCAGAGGAGCGGTTGCCGAGTCAGGCAAGACCTCCGTCGTCTCAAGAGATCTATTGCTCCCGGGAACTACAGCTTTCAGACGGCACCGCGGTTTTTCTGCGCCACTGGCTACAGGGATCCCCGCGGGGCCGGGTGTTGCTGTTGCACGGCAAAGGGGATCACGGCGGCGGGTTTGGCCCCTTGGCGGAAGAACTAGTGGCCCGGGGCTGGGAGGTTTTGGCGCCTGACATGCGGGGATTTGGACGCTCAGATGGCATCCGCTGTTGGATCGATCACTTTGGTCAGTACCGGGCGGATCTAGAGGCAATCGTCGAGCAAGTTTGGCCCCAGCCAGGGATCCTCCAAGTCTGGTGCGGGTACAGCGCAGGGGCCAATTGGGTTACGGAATATGCGCTTGCTCACCCCGACCAGGTGCAAGGTTTGATCCTTATCTCCCCGGCCTTTCGTATCGACCACTATTTCAACCACTTTACCTGGGGTCTTTTACAGGTCTTGGACAAGGTTTTGCCCCAGTTGGCCCTGACCGGCCTCTACGAACCCGGGCGGGTGACCTCCCTAGCGGAGCAGCAGGCAGCCTTGGCTGCAGATCCTTACGTGTGTGGTGTTACCCGGGCCCGGTTTACGGCGGAGCTGGTGCGCAGCGGCCGGCGCTGCCTTGAACAAGCCCACCGGCTGGAGCTGCCAGTTTTGGTGCTCTACACCTCTGCCGATATTGTTGTCAATCCTGCTGGCGCTGTGGAGTTTGCCTGTCGGCTTCCCAAGGGTGAAGTCTACGATTTTCCCCAGTCGCGCCACGACCTTTTGCACGACTGCGAGGCTGCAGCTGTTCAGCAAGCAATTGGCTGCTGGTTGGAGCGGCATTTTCCCCCTCCGCTTTGACTGAGCTCCTGGGGCCCTCATGGCAAAATAGAGAGGCCCTCTTTCTCCTGCTCCTATGAGCCAAGACCTGATCTACCGTCCCCGCCGGCTGCGGCGCACCGAGGCCCTTCGCCAGCTGGTTCAGGAGACCCACCTGCGGGTGCAGGATCTCATCTACCCCCTGTTTGTCATGGAAGGGGAGAACCAGCGGCAAGAGGTGGAGTCGATGCCCGGCTGCTACCGCTACACCCTGGATCTGCTCCTCAAGGAGGTGGAGGAGGCGGCCAACTTGGGGATCCCGGCGGTGGCCCTCTTCCCGGTGGTGCCCGAAGAAAAGAAAGACCCCACGGGGCGAGAATCCTTCAACCCGGAGGGCCTCATCCAGCGGGCGGTGCGTCGGATCAAGCAGGAGATCCCCGAGATCCTGGTGATCACGGATGTGGCCTTGGATCCTTACAACAGCGACGGCCACGACGGCATTGTGCGGGACGGGGTGATCCTCAACGACGAGACAGTGGAGGTGTTGGTTAAGCAGGCCCTCTCCCAGGCGGAAGCGGGAACCGACATCGTGGCCCCCTCCGACATGATGGACGGTCGCGTCGGCGCCATTCGCGAGGCCCTGGATGAGCAAGGCTATACCGACGTGGCGATTCTGGCCTACTCCGCCAAGTATGCCTCCGCTTTCTATGGCCCTTTTCGCGATGCCCTGGGATCCGCGCCCAAGTGGGGGGATAAAAAAACCTATCAGATGGATCCCGCCAACGCCCGCGAGGCCCTTAGAGAAGTGGAGCTGGACGAGGCGGAAGGGGCGGACATTGTGATGGTGAAGCCGGCCTTGGCCTACCTGGACATTATCTATCGGGTCAAGGAAGCGACAGATCTGCCCGTGGCCGCCTACAACGTGAGCGGCGAATACGCCATGATCAAGGCTGCTGAGCAAAAGGGCTGGATCGACGGCAAGAAGGTGATGATGGAATCCCTCTTGGCCATGAAGCGGGCCGGCGCTGACATGATCCTCACCTACTTTGCCAAAGAGGCGGCCCTGCTGCTGCAACAGTCCTAGCTAGGGCCTTCTGGACAACTGGGGAGATTGTCCAATCCAGGTGGGGGGTGCCTTTTTCTCCGCGTCGGCTACTAGGTCGCTGGGATCCACCAGGCGCACCTGGATTTGATCGGGCGGCACGCGGTTGAGGCGTTCCTTGATGAGGGCTTGCTGCTGCAAGGGATCCATGCCGCGATCCACTCCCTCCCGCAACCGTGAGACTCGGGCTGAGAGGACTTCGAGGTTCTGCTCCAAAACCTGCAGGCGGTGGTGCTGGGCCAACTGCACCGGTAAAAGGCGATACAGGCCGCCGAGGGCAGCCGCCGTAAACACGAGGTTCACCCCGATGCGACAGAGCAGTTCCCAAGCTTGGGGCTCCGGCTCTGGGGCTCGTCGTTCCCGCAGGCGAGACAGATTTCTTGAACAGGAAGGCCGGACGGGGATCGTCCGCGGGCCGGGAACCGGGAGAGAAGGGGGCGCTCCGGCCCGAACCAGGGATCCCTGCCCCTGCAAACGACGCAGCCGCGGAGCAATAGAGACGCCCAGCTCAGGCCGAGGAACCTGCCCCTCATTGACAGACATGGGGCGAGCCGAGGTACGCGAAGTAGACTTGGGTGTCACGGGTGAAGGGAAGCAATCGGGGGATGAAAGACCACCTCTGCTACTGGGAAGCGCAGCTAGGGCTTATTGAAGCCGATTTTTCCGAACGTGTCAGGCGGTGGTCCAAAACATTTTTCTTTTCAGCTCTACTCCGGTACGGCGGAGGCGGATTTCGGCTCTTTTTCCGGGTCTTCGGTCAACGCCAAGCAGGAACTGCCGGACAGCCTAGAGAAAAACCGGCTATGGCCAAACCCGGAAACGCGCTAGGCTAGAGGTTCCTACCTTGGGCAAGCTCTACGCCGTCCAAAGGACGAAGGCAACAGAGAGCCCAGGGGCTTGTAGGGTGCTTATCGGGATCCGCCTATGCGCATTGCCATCACGGGTGGGAGTGGTTTTATCGGGCGCCGCTTGGTGGCCCGCCTGCTGGAGCGAGGAGATGAGGTGTTGGTTTTGAGCCGCCGCCCTGAGCAGGCCCGCCGCGTTCTGGGAGCATCCCCCAACCTCAAGCTGCTGGAGTACGATCCCTACCAACCGCAAGCCTGGGCCTCAGCTCTGGAAGGCTACGAGGCCATTGTCAACTTGGCCGGAGAGCCCCTGGCCTCTTCCCGCTGGACGGAAGCCAAGAAAAGAGAGATCCGCCGCAGCCGCGTGGAGACCACCCAGGCCCTTGTCCAAGCCCTCGCCTCCCTTGGCCAGAAGCCCCAGGTGATGATCAGCAGCTCGGCGGTGGGCTACTACGGGCCTCGCCCGGAAGGGGAGCCCCTGACAGAGGCAGATCCCCCTGGCCAGGGCTTTTTGGCAGAAGTCTGTCAGGCGTGGGAAGCAGCTGCCCGCCCGGCTGAGGAGCTGGGGATCCGCTTGGCCATCCTGCGCACGGGGATTGTCCTAGGGCCCGATGGAGGAGCCCTGGGTCAAATGCTTGCCCCCTTTCAGTTCTTCCTCGGCGGCCCCATTGGCTCTGGCAAGCAGTGGGTCTCCTGGATCCACCGCGACGACTGGGTGAGTCTAGTCTGCTTCCTGCTGCAGCAGGGATCCGGCGTCTTCAACGCCACTGCCCCCAACCCGGTGCAGATGGAAGAGTTCTGCCGCACTTTGGGACAAGTTTTGGCCCGCCCCTCGTGGCTGCCGGTACCAGCCCCAGCCCTAGAACTGCTGCTGGGCGAAGCAGCTCAGGTGGTTCTAACAGGGCAGAAAGTGATCCCTCAGGCCGCGCTGCAGCTAGGTTTCCCCTTCCAATATCCCCACCTCAAAGAAGCCCTGCGGCAACTGCTCATCCCTCAGGTCAACCGCTGAGCGTAGCCATCTAGGAGGCAAGCCCTTGCCGCCGCTCTGGCTTCCCCCAAGATTTAGGTTTTCCTGGGTAAGCGGGCCAGCGAAGCGCCTTCCGGATCCACCCGGTTGGCCAGCGCTGCCACCCCAATCATTGGCAGGCTCACCACCAGGCAGAAGCCCCACTGCTCCCAAGCTAGCGGTGCCGTGTCGAAGAGAGCGTTGAACAGGCTCCATTGGCTGAAGAGGATCTGCAGCAGGATGGCCGCTCCAATGCCGATGGTGATAGCCGCCACATCCATTAGGCGTTCGTGGCGTTCCAACTGGCTGGCGCGCCCGCGGCCCAACAGGGTAGGAATAGCCTGGCTGAGGCTGAGCAAGTAGAAGATGCGCCCAATCACCAGCGTCTGAATGGCCATGCTGCGGGCCAGGTTGAGGTTGCCGGTGGTTTGTTCGATGTATTCAAAAACCCCGAAGATCAAGAGCCAGTTAAAGGCTGAAACCAGCAGAATGCGTTGCAGCAGCCGGGGAGAAAGCAAATTGGCGTCGGGATCCCGCGGTGGTTGGGTCATCTCCCGCCCCGTGCTGGGCTCAAAGGAGAGGGGCACTGTCATGGTGATGGAGTTGATCATGTTGAGCCACAACACCTGGATGGCCAAAATGGGCAGCTCGCGGTTGAGGAGGACGCTGAGGAGAAGGGTCATTGACTCCCCTGCGTTCACCGGCAGGATGAAGGCGATGGCCTTGAGCAGGTTGTTGTAAACGGTGCGCCCCTCTTCGACGGCGGCCTCGATGGAGGCAAAGTTGTCATCGGTCAAGATCATGTCGGCGGCGGCTTTGGCCACTTCCGTGCCGCCCCTCCCCATGGCAATGCCCACATCTGCCTGCTTCAAGGCCGGGGCGTCGTTGACCCCATCGCCGGTCATGGCCACGACCTGACCCTGCGACTGCAAGGCCTTCACCAGGCGCAGCTTTTGCTCCGGCACCACCCGCGCAAAGACGGATCCCTCGTTGGCGGCGGTAACAAACTCCTCTGGGCCGAGCTGCTCCAGATCCCGGCCGCTGTAGGCTTTTACCGGTTTGCCGCCGCCCAGGCCCATCTGCTCGGCAATGGCTTGGGCCGTGAGCACATGGTCGCCGGTAATCATCTTGACTTGGATCCCGGCGGTTTGGCAGGAGCGCACGGCGGCAATGGCCTCTGGGCGCGGCGGGTCGATCATTCCCTGCAAACCGAGGAAGATCAAACCCTCTTGCAAATCTGGGTGATCCACTTGCGTTTGGCTGCTGGGGACGGTTTTTTGGGCAAAGGCCAGAACCCGCAGCCCCTGCCGCGCCAAGGCCTCCACCTGCTGCCGAATCCGCTCCGCTTCCAAGGGCTGGATCTCCCCCTGGGATCCCATCTGGCTGCCGCAGCGGGGCAAGAGAGCTTCTACAGATCCCTTGACGTAGATGCAGTGCTCCTCCGGCCCCAACCGGTGCAGGGTGGCCATGTACTGAAACTCGGATTCAAAGGGGATGCTGTCCAGGCGAGGGCGGCGGCGCTGCAGATCTTCTCGATCCAGACCCCCCTTCTGCGCCGCCACGAGCAGAGCCGCCTCAGTCGGATCCCCTACCACTTCCCACTGGCCGTTGTCCTTGGCTTGGAGGCGGGTGTCGTTGCAGAGGCAGCCGGCCACCAGGCAAGCCTCTAGGGCAGGCGATTGGCGGATTTCGACGGGGGAATCGTCTTCCTGAGGTAGGATCTGGCCCTGGGGGCTGTAGCCGCTGCCGCTAACCCGGTAGAGCCGGGATCCGGCGTAGATGGCCTGCACCGTCATCTGGTTTTCCGTGAGGGTGCCGGTTTTGTCCGAGCAAATCACCGTGGCGCTGCCCAGGGTTTCTACCGCCGGCAACTTGCGGATGATGGCGTGGCGTCGGGCCATGCGGGAGACCCCAATGGCCAGGGTTACGGTAACTACCGCCGGCAAGCCTTCGGGGATAGCGCTCACCGCCAGCGCCACTGCCGCTTCAAAGACACTCACTGCCGCTTGGCCCTGCACCAGGCCCACCAAAAAGGTGAGCGCCGCCAAGGTGAGGATAATTTTCAGCAAGGTCAGGCTGAACGCCTCAAACTTGCGCGTCAGCGGAGTTTGCAGGGATCCCCCTTCCTCGATCAGCTTGGAGATGCGGCCTGTTTGGGTCTGGTTGCCGATGGCCACCACCACCCCCGCCCCTTGGCCAAAGGTGACGAAGCTGCCGGCATAGGCCATGTTCTGGCGGTCGGCCAACGGCGTGTCTTCGGGGAGGGATCCCAGCCGTTTTTCCACCGGCACCGACTCTCCCGTGAGGGCCGATTCGTCCACCTGCAAGTTGCGCACGCTTACCAGGCGCAGGTCGGCAGGCACCCTGTCTCCCGAGCTCAAGAGCACCACATCCCCCGGCACCAGCTTCCGCGAGGGCACCCGCACTTTCTGCCCCTCCCGCATCACCGTTACTTCCGTCACCACCGACTTGGCCAGGGCGGCAATCGCCTCCTCCGCCTTGGACTCTTGGATGTAGCTGATGAGAGCGTTGATCACCACCACCGCCCAGATTACGATGGCGTTGCGCCAGGAGCCTAGGAACGCCTTGATCGCCCCGGCCACCATCAGGATGTAGAGCAGCGACTGGTTAAACTGCTGCAGAAACTTGACCCATGCGGGGGTAGCTGCCTTGGCCTTCAGCTCATTGGGGCCATACTGCTTCTGCCGCCGCTCCACTTCCGCCTGGGAGAGGCCTTTTTCCAACAGCGTCGGCAAAGAGAGCTCCTCTCCGAGGAGCTGCTGGATGGCTTGCTCCTCCGGCAGGGCATGCCAGGCAAGGGCCGGGAGCAGCTCAGGGGATGAAGGTTTGGCCATGTTCGGAATCTTGAGTTACAACAACACAACGGCAGGACGAGCTGCCGACCTTCCTCCATCTGACAGCCTAGCGGATGCCGCCTGCCCTTCCCAGTAAAACGCTCCCCGAGCAGCTCTTGCTAAGGCAAGCGTCAACAACGTTTAAGGAGGCGGCTAAGATTTGCTGAAAATTCTCGACAGATAGATAGATAGAAAGGATGAATATATTCTTATTAGGTAGTATGATTAGCTAGAGCTTGTGGGGAGCCGAAGTGCTTCGGCCTCCCATGCTAGCTGACCTGTCCGGGCTCTTGGATGGGTTGGTTGGCTCTCTTGCTGTTTTTAATATGGCCGACGGGTCTATCGGTCTCTTTTTTTTTTGTTTCCGTTTTGAGTTTTAGAGGGAGTTATCGTGGTACCGACTACAAAGCCAAGGGAATTCCAGGCGCAGTCAGCAGCAGTGCCGCAAAACGGCGCGCGCTCTGAGGTGCAAGGGATCGGATCGAAGGGGTCCGCGGCGGTTCTCCGCCATCAGATTGTCGTCGTCGGGGGAGGGGCAGCCGGCATCAGCGCAGCAGCCCAGTTGCTGGAGCGCCAGCGCAACCTCGACATTGCCATCATCGAGCCATCCGACAAGCATTACTACCAGCCCGGCTGGACGTTGGTGGGTGGGGGTATTGCGCCGCTGGCCAAGTTTGTGCGCGATGAAAAAACCGTGATCCCCAGGGGAGCCAAGTGGATCCAGGCGCGAGTAACCGAGCTGGATCCGGATCACAACCGCGTCATCACCGAGGATGGCCAAGTTATCGAATACGACTACCTCATCATGGCCCCCGGCATCCAAATTGACTGGCACCTGATCGAGGGCTTGCCGGAGGCGCTGGGCAAGGGCGGCGTGACCAGCAACTACTCCAAAGACTACGCCCCCTACACCTGGGAGACCATCCGCAACTTCCAGGGGGGCACGGCCATCTTCACCTACCCTGCCACTCCCATCAAGTGCGGCGGCGCGCCCCAAAAAATCATGTACATGGCCGACGACGTTTTCAAGAGCAAAAGCGGCGTTGGCGTCAACACCAAAGTTATCTTCTGCACCGCCACCCCTACCCTCTTCGCGGTGCCCGAATACAGCGCCGCCCTGGAGAAGGTGGTGGAGCGCCGCGGGATCCAGGTGAAGTTCAGGCACAACCTCAAGGCCATCCGGCCCGAGACCCGGGAGGCCATCTTTGAAGTCACCACCGACGGCGGCAAAGAGGAGGTGAGCCTGCACTACGACATGATCCACGTGGCTCCGCCCATGAGCGCCCCGGACTTTGTCAAGCGCAGCCCTCTGGCAGGGCCCGGCGGCTGGGTGGAGGTGGACAAATGGACGCTGCAGCATCCCCGCTACCCCAACGTGTTTGCTTTGGGGGATGCCTCTTCCCTGCCAACTTCCAAGACGGCAGCCGCGGCCCGCAAGCAGGCGCCGGTGCTGGCGGAAAACCTCTTGGCGGCCATGCAGTCCAAGCCGCTGCCGGCCCGCTACGACGGCTACACCTGCTGCCCCCTGATCACCGGCTACAACTCCCTGATCATGGCAGAGTTTGCCTACGACGGGAAGCTAGCTCCCTCTTTCCCCCTGGATCCAACGCGGGAGCGCTACTCCATGTACTTGGCCAAGGTGCACCTGTTGCCCTGGCTGTACTGGAACCGCATGCTCAAGGGCAAGAGGTTTGAGGCCGACATCTTCAAGCCCATCAATAAGCTGGTGCATCGCTACTAAGGCTCTCCACCCTCTCACCCCCAGCCCCTCTCCCAAGGGGAGAGGGGAGTTTTTTTACAGAGCTGGCTCGCTCTGCCGCTGTGTTGTTACTTAGAAACCTTGTTAGAAAAACTACTAAGTATTTCTTAACGTCAATAGCTTCTGAGAGGTGAGGTTTTGCCGTACAATCAGCCCAGGTCTCCGTGAAAACCGAGTAGACTAGGTAAGGAAGTTTCACTTAAGGTTCTGTTCTATGGATTGTCTCAGAGAAGACGAGCTTGGCTATCTCCTTAAGAGGCGGGAAGAAGTTATAGAGGAGCAGAGAGAGATTCAAACCACTATTCAGTCTTCAAGAAATTGGCGGAAACGAGACATTTTGTCTCAGGCAAGAAAGTGGGGCTGGGAGATTGTCCGTCGTCGTGCCAGACATCCCACGCAAGCTGTTCGCGGGCATTTGAGGGTTAGTATTCCTGGACATGGCGACGGCGATTTCCTGGGGGTAGGAATAGCTCATAGAGTCTTAAAGGAATTGGCAGAGCCTAAACTCACAGAACTACAGCTTCAAAGACAAGAGTGCAGCGACCAAATTGTTAACTTTCTCGTGGGCAGAGGTATTGAATTTAGTTCTTTGCGCGAGTTAGGTTTATTAATCGAGCAGATTGAATTTCTGGAAGAGCAAAACCTAAAACTTAAGCGTAGAATAGAAGAGAGCGAGGAAGTAGCTTTAGATTTGCTCGTCGAGAAAGAACACGAAAATCAGAAGCTGGCCAATAGAATAAGAGAGCTTGCAGAAGAGCAGCTGCAAGTCCAGGAGATCGTCAGCCGTGCCATTTTAGCTCTGAAGGAACTTAAACATATCTTTGACCAGCTTCAGAACGCGGTAAACTACATTCCCATTCCAGAGATTAGGAGCTCACTGCAAAGTTACCTGAACAGGATCATGGCTATTTTTAAGGCTAACCTGCCTTCTACGGGTTCTAGAAAGTTGCTTCAGAAGAACGAGCAGGATATTTATCAAGCGAATTTGGAGGATAACCATGGGTCTCATCGAGAGCCTTGAAACGGCAATCGCGGCCTCGCGTCGCAACTATATTGAGCTCCTTGAGTTGACAGGACAGCTTGTTGCCGAGCGACAGCAGCAAGGTCAAAGGAATTGGCTACGGCTGAATGCCAAGCCCTGGACAGCAGCGACCCTAAAAAAAGCTTTTGCTTCCTTTGCAGCCGCTCGAGCTTACTTTAGCAAGCGCTACGGCATAAAAGCAAGAGGGTGGAAAGCTTTGGCAGAGCAGGTCAATACTGTTGAGACAGCGCTGATTCACTTGGGACTGGCCGTTCGCGAAAGCCCTCAGGCAACCTCCCTTTTGGAGAAGAGTGCCCGGCAATCCTCCTCGATTTCTTGAGGGGATAGGCGTCCACTCTCCCTTTTTTCGCCGTTCTGGCTTTGTATCCCCAGGAGGGGGAAGTTTTTTACAGGCAGGCTTTGAACTTTTTCAATACCGCCCGATCCAGCATCAGCAGGGCTGCGCGTAACCCCCCCGAGTATCCCCAGAAAAAGCCCACCGGCAGATGGCCCTTGGGCGCTTCCAAGTTGGTTTTGAGCCCCCCGTACTCCAGCCAGCGGCCCTGGATCTGCCAGCCCACTTTCTCTCCCATACACTCTTCGCGGGGCAAGGCCGAGAAGGATCTCGAGCTGAGCCCTCCCCTTTTCTCCGAGTCACACTCCTGCCAGAGCTGCTTCTGGACGGTAAAGCCAAAGCGTCCATGGCTGGCCTGCGTCCAAAGTTGGTCGATTAGCCGCAGCATCGGGCAGGGGAAAGCTTCAACATCCTTGGGATCGAAAAAGCCCACCTGGGATCGCCCGCCCAGCTTTAACATTAGAGCCGTCGTCCAGCGATCGGCTTCCCCCCACTGGCCAGCCCGCAGCCGATCCCACAGCCCTTGTAGGGCAGGAGCCGCTTCTCCCACCCAGTCTGGCCAGGGGAGAGTAGCGGGCAGGGATCCCTGTCCCTCTAGACAAACTTCGGGAGAAACCAGGGATCCGGATGCCCCCTCTTTTTTCTTTGTCGTGGCAGGGGTAGGGGGCGCCACCATTTGCTCCAGCTCTTCTGCCGAGTGCTGGGCCAGGAGCTGTTCCAGCTCATCTTGGGGTTGCGGGGCCAGAAGCCGCTCCAGTTGCCGCAGATCTTGAGTGCGGATGGCGGGCTCAAAGGTCAGCGGCTTCTTCTCTTCTTGAGAGGCCGCTCCCGGCAGCAGGGCCAGCCACTCGGCCATGGTTTGTGGGCGCTCTTCGGGGTGGAGAGCCATCCCTTTGAGGATGGCGGCCTCCACCTCTTCAGGAATGCTGGGGTTAAGGCTGCGGGGGGGATCCAACTGCCGGCCTGTGGCCCGCACCGGCGCGCACAAGGGCACTATCCCCGTCAGCAGGGTGTAGAGGGTGGCGGCCAAGGCATAGACATCGGTGAAGGCGCCGCGGCGGCGCAGGCTGTCGTACTGCTCCAGGGGGGCGTAGCCATCGGTGCCGTAGGAGGTATGGCGCTGGATCAAACCTTGGGCGTAGGCCCGCGCCAGGCCAAAGTCGATCAACACCGCTTGCCCGGATCCCTCCCGCACCAGGATGTTGGCCGGCTTCACATCGCGGTGCAGGATCCCCTGTTCGTGCAGGGCCATGAGGGCGGATCCCACCTCTCGCGTCAGGCGCAGGGCCTCCGGCAGGGGCAGCGGCCCCTTTTGCCGCAAAAGCTGGTGCAGCGTCTGGCCACGGATGTACTCCATCACAATGCACCAACGCTCCTGCTCCCAGATCACCTCTTCCACCTTCACCACGTGGGGGTGGCGGCAGCGGGCCAGTTGCAGCGCCTCGTTCATGAAGTTTTGCTGGAAGCGAGGATAGTCGGGATCCTCGCGGATGCTGTCCTTTAAGACCTTGATAACCACATCCTCAGCACGGACGCTGTCCCAGGCGCGGTAGGTAATGCCGAAGCCCCCTTCCCCCAAAACGGCCTCGATGCGGTAGCGCCCCCCCTGCAATTCTTCGCCAACTGCCCAAGCCATACGCGATCTCGCTCCCCGCCTCTAGGGCTATTCTGTCACGGGGATCAACAACGGACGGCACGTAAAACTACTCGTTGCCGGGCAGACCCCCTGTCGGGCACAGCGGTGGCTCTATCGCCCCAGGGATTGTGGTCATTTCAAATAGCAACGAAACGTTTCTCTACGTCGTTATTGGTAGGCAGGGCTGTCGCAAACGCGCCAGCGGCGCGGAGCGCTTGGATGGCGGCAGAGTGTTTTCACCTAGTTTAAAACGACTCCAAGTTTTTGGAGGGGAGCTTGCTGAGAATAAGGTAGGGATCGGGATCCCAGCCTGCCTGCTCAAGAGCCCACCGGCAGCACCCCCGTCTTCACCTGGAAGGTGCGCGCCTGGCCGTCGCGGATGACCCGCAGCGTCAGCGTCTTGCCCACACCGGCGGCATCCACCAACTGCTGCACCTGCTCGGCATCGCGAATAGGTTGGCCGTCAATCTCAACAATGACGTCCCCTTCCCGCAGGCCAGCTTGCTCAGCCGGCGATCCCGGAATTACCTGCCCGATCAACACCCCCTCTTGCACTGTCAGCGTGGTGGATCGGCCCGGGTCCCGGTTGAGGCGCTCCACCAAATCGGGGTTGAGGGTAATCATGCGGATGCCCAAGAAGGCATGCTCCACCCGGCCATTGCGGATCAGTTGCTCGGCAATTTCCATGGCGCGGTTGATGGGGATGGAAAAGCCGACGCTCTGGGCTCGCTGGAAAATGGCCGTATTCACCCCAATGACGCGACCTTCTGCGTCCAGCAGCGGGCCGCCCGAGTTGCCGGGATTGATGGCCGCATCCGTTTGCAGGAACGTCACCCGCTTGTTGGTGGCCCCAATCTGCCCGGAGGAACGCCCGACGGCGCTGATGATCCCCGCCGTTACCGTGTTGTCCAGGCCCAGCGGGTTGCCGATGGCGATGGCCCAATCTCCTGGCCGCACCTGGTCGGAGTTGCCCAAGGTAACCGTGGGCAGATTTTCGCCCTCGATCTGGATCACGGCGATGTCGGTTACCGGGTCTGAGCCTTTGACTTTGCCTTCGAAGGTGCGCCCATCCAGCAGATGCACCCTCACCCGCTCGCTGCCTTCCACCACGTGGGCATTGGTGAGAATGAGGCCATTGGGATCGATGATGAATCCGGATCCGGTGCCCTCCTGCTGAAACTCTTGCGGCAGTTGGGGGATTTGGCCCCCAAAGAAGCGGCGGAACAGGGGCTGGTTGAACAGCTCCGGATCAATAGGGCTGGCCACGGTGCGGGTGGCGTCGATGCGCACCACCGCCGGTCCCACCTTTTGGGCAACGGCGGCAATGAAATTGGAAGGCCGCACGGCATCGGCAGGAGAGGCAGACTCAGGAGGGGACTCAGACCAAGGCAGAAGGGATCCCACCCCCTCTCCAGCCCGCTGCGACCAAGTGGCAAGGGGAGTTTGCTGCAGCCATGCTTGCCCCCTTGGCGAGGACAACCAGACCCCATAGGCAATGCCTCCGCCAAACAAAGCCATCGCCAGAAATGTTTGCCGTAGAAGCCGTGTCATGATCCCTCCCAGAGCTCAGCCGTATTGCCCCAAAAACACTGCACTGAGGAAGCTCAGGCAGACCGGCGCTACCCACCTGCGCAAGCAGACCCGGTTTACTTTGGCCTATTCTTCTTTTAGCTGTTTAGGGGATATGTGCTTAACTTAGCAAATCTTGCGGGCAAAGACAGGGCTCAAGAGCCTAGCGATGACCGGGAATCTAGCTCACCTCCCTTCCTCAGCACCGCCGGAGCGGGATCCATGGCAACGCCACCGCGCCTGGATGCAGTTGGCCCTGCAAGAAGCCGAGCGGGCGGGAGAAGCGGGCGAGGTGCCGGTGGCGGCTCTGGTGGTGGGGCCGGGGGAAGAGCTGTTGGCCCTAAGCAGCAACCGGCGGGAACGGGATCGGGATCCTACGGCCCACGCGGAGATTTTGGCCCTACGGCAGGCGGGGCAGCGCCTGGGCGACTGGCAGTTGCAGGGCTGTCGGCTGTACGTGACCCTGGAGCCCTGCCCCATGTGCGCGGGGGCGATCAGCCAATCGCGGCTGGCCCAGGTGATCTACGGCGCCGACGATCCCAAGGCCGGCGCGCTGCGCAGCGTGCTCAACCTGCCCGCTTCTGCCGCCAGCTTCCATTGCCCAGAGGTCATCGGCGGAGTTTGCGAGGCCGAGTGTCGTCGCCTGTTGCAGCAGTGGTTTAGCCGCCGGCGGGGGATCCCTCTGGCAACCTGACGGGGAACTTGGGCGACAAAAAGGCCGGGTTGAGGTCGTGCATCGGCAAGCGGTTTTTGATACTGTCATATCGGAAGGCCCCCGGCCCGCCAGCGCGAGCAGCTGGCTGGGATCCGGCCGCGGCCTCGAAGGCAAAGCTCTTTGAAGGCGGGAGCGCTTTGGTTGGTCGGTCGCTTGAGGGGTTGGTTGGGCAATCCTCACCGCAGGATCGCAGTTTCCTTCTGGATCCCTCCTCCGAAGTGGTTTATCGGCGGACAGGGATCCGTTGCTCTTGGGTGGTCTTTCCCAGAGGAGTGACGTGTGAGTGTAGCTCTCTTTTCTTCTCCGGTTGTGTCCCCGCTGCCCTCGGCTTGGCTTAGGGGGATCGGCCTTCTGGTTTGGGCTTGGCTCTGCTTGGCCTTTCCGGTGCAGGCGCGGGTGCTGCTGCGGGTGGGGATTGCCGTCAACAAGCCGCAGGTCAGGCTTGGCAGCTCTGCCCCGGCCCGCCTGCTGGATGCCCAGGGACAACCGCTGGCCGAAGTTCCGGCCATGCAGCCGCTGCAGGCCAGCCGGATAGGCTCGGCGGTCAGTTTGGCCGGCCAGCAGGGAGAACGCCTTTACCTACAGCCCACCACCCCCGATGGGTTGGTGTTCATCGACCAGAACTGGTACCGCGGCTGGGTGGAGCTGATCCCCGGCGAAAGTGGAGTGATCGCCATCAATCAAGTTGGTTTGGAGGACTACGTTTCCAGCGTGGTGGGCAGCGAGATGGGGCACCGCTTCCCGATGGAGGCCCTCAAAGCCCAAGCCGTGGCCTCCCGCACCTATGCCCTCTACCATCGCAGTCGTCGCTCCCAGCAGCCTTTTGACTTGGGGAGTGGGATTGATTGGCAGGTTTACAAAGGGGTGGCTGCCGAATCCAACCGCACCCAGGCAGCAGCCCGCGAGACTGCCGGCCAGGTTCTCGTCCACCAGGGGCAGTTGATCAACGCCGTTTTCCACTCCTCCGGCGGCGGCCACACAGACGATGCCGGCAATGTTTGGCTGGAGTCGCGGCCCTACTTGCAGGGGGTGCCCGATTTCGATCACCACTCGCCGGTGTTTAGCTGGACGGCTACCATTCCTGCCCAACAGCTCCAGCAGTTGGCCGGCGGGATCGGGGCCATCCGCTCCATTGAGATCCTGCGCAGCTCTCCCTGGGGACGGGCCATCACCCTGCGCCTAGTGGGATCCCAAGGCAGCAAAGACGTCAGCGGCAGCGAATTCCGGCGGGCTCTGGGGTTGCGCAGCACGATGATCGCCATCAGCCCACGAGGGGAGGCGGCCACCACCGCCAGCCTGACCCCTGCTGGGGCAAACTTTCCCGCTTTCTTCCAAATCCAAGGGCGCGGCTACGGGCACGGGGTGGGCATGAGCCAATGGGGAGCTGCCGCCCTGGCCAGCCAAAACTATTCCTACCAACAGATCCTCAGCCACTACTACCGCAACACCAGCTTGGCCGTGGTGGAGGGACGCTAGGCTCAGTCGGAGCTCCTATCGAAAAAGGCCATTTGGTAGCGAAGGCAGCTAAAGCTTTGCCGAGCTTGTGGCAGTTTAGATTGCCCTGCCGGGATCAGGAGTCAGTGGCAATTCTGGAAACTCTGTTAACTCCGATGCAGCACCGTCTCTTCAGACAGGCCGCAGATCGATCAGCAGCCTTCTCTGAGATTGAAAACCGAACTGCCGGTGGCCATTGTTGTTGCAAGATCTGGGAAAAGACTGAGGAAATCTGGCTTGGAGCTGCTGCAGATTTTGTAGAGATCCTGAATCCTCCTGCCAGAATTCTCAAAGTTGGCTCAATAATAAAAAATTAGAAACGTTTACCAGGCACGATTAACCTCTGCCGCTTCTTTTTCCGGCCTATAGCTTCAACCCCAGGTATCTGTCCTATGTCCCTTGCCACTTTAGCCCCCGCTTTTCCCGAACGTTGCCCGGTGCTGCCGGAGGCGCTCACGCCCCTGTGCGAGATCGCCCGTAACTATTGGTGGACGTGGAACCCCGATCACCTCACCATTTTCCGGGAAATGGATCCCGCCCTGTGGGAAAAAACCTCTCACAACCCGGTGCGCATGCTGGAGGAGGTTTCTTACTTGCGCTTGGCGGCCTTGGCTACTGACGTCAACTACCTCAACACCCTCAATCGCATGGTGCAGGCCTATCGGCAGTACATGGCGGCTGAGGATACCTGGGCCAAGCGCACCATGAAGACCTACGACTGGCAGCGTCCTATTGCCTATTTCTGCGCTGAGTACGGCCTGCACGAGTCTTTGCCCATCTACTCCGGGGGCCTGGGCATGCTGGCTGCCGATCACCTCAAATCCGCCTCCGATCTGGGGGTGCCGCTGGTGGGCGTGGGGTTGCTCTACCGTCAAGGCTATTTCCAACAGCGCCTCGACATCAGTGGCTGGCAAGGGGAGCTCTACGAAGACTGTGAGGTTGACTCCCTGCCCCTAACGCTAGTGCGGCGGCCAGATGGCAGCCCCCTGCTGGTGGAGCTGTCAATGCGGCAGCGGTTGGTCAAGGTGCGCGCCTGGCGGGTCGATGTGGGCCGGGTTCCCCTTTTCCTCTTAGACACTAACCTGCCGGAGAACGATCCTATTGACCGCTGGATCACCGCCCATCTCTACGGCGGCAGCACCGATACGCGCATTGCCCAGGAGTGCGTCCTCGGCATTGGGGGGGTGCGCCTGCTGCGCCAGTTGGGCCTGGATCCCATGGTCTATCACATGAACGAGGGGCATGCTGCCTTCTTGACTTTGGAGCTGCTGCGGGAGGAGGTGGCACGGGGTACGCCCTTTGAGGCGGCAGAGGCCAAGGTGCGGGAAAAGTGTGTCTTCACCACTCACACGCCGGTGCCGGCTGGGCACGATGCTTTCAGCCCCAACGAGATGGATGCGTTCTTTGCCTCTTTCTGGCCGCAACTGGGCTTGACGCGGGAGCAATTTTTGGCTCTGGGGGCGCGGCGCGGCGGGGATCCCTGGGAGCGCTTCAATATGACGGTGCTGGCTTTGCGCTACGCACGTGCAGCCAACGGGGTGAGCAAGTTACATGGGCGCGTCTCTCGCCAAATGTGGCATGTGCTCTACCCAGAGCGGTCGGTGGAGGAGGTGCCCATCGGCTCCATTACCAACGGGGTTCACGCCCGCACCTGGGTTGCCCCCCTCTTCTGGAACCTCTACGACCAATACCTGGGTCCCGACTGGCCGGAGCGGGTGTCGGATCCGGAGCTGTGGGCCAAGGTGGAAGAAATTCCCGATGAGGAGCTGTGGCGGCGCAAGGAAGCCCTGCGGGAGCGGTTGGTGTCTTTTACCCGCCACCGGGTGTTGCGGGCGCGGCGCAACCGCGGCGAAAGCAACGAACGTCTCCAGGCCGTCAACCAGTTGTTGGATCCCAAGATCCTGACGATTGGGTTTGCCCGCCGCTTCAGCACCTACAAGCGAGGAGATCTAATCCTGCGCGATCTCGAGCGAGTGACCCGCATCTTCACCAACAAAGAGTACCCTGTGCAGATTATCTTTGCCGGCAAGGCTCACCCGCGAGATGAAGAAGGCAAGCGCCTGATCCAACGGGTGGTGGAATGGTCGAATCGGCCTGAGGTGGCTCACCGGGTCGCCTTTATTGAGAATTACGATGCCTACGTCAGCCGCAATTTGGTCCAAGGGGTGGATCTTTGGCTGAACAACCCGCGGCGTCCTCTGGAGGCCTCCGGCACCTCCGGCCAAAAAGTGGGCTTCAACGGGGGGCTCAACCTCTCCGTTTTGGACGGCTGGTGGCCCGAAGGCTACAACGGTCGCAATGGCTGGGCCATCGGCCAAGAAATCGAAGGTCTGGATCCAGCCGCCCAAGACGATCTGGACGCCAGCTCCCTCTACGATGTGTTGGAATACGAGATTATCCCTATGTTCTACGACCGGGATGAAAAAGGGATCCCGCGCCGCTGGATTGCTCGCATGAAAGAAGCAATCCGCACCCTCAACCCGGTCTTCAACACCGACCGCATGGTGGCTGAGTACGTCCTGAAAATGTATGAGCCCCAGCCTATCGAAACGGAGGTGAGTCGCATCTTGTCGGGCTCGGCCGTCGTTAGCTAAGTTAGCCTCCCTCAACCCAGCCCTTCTCCCTGAGGGATGGCCCAAGCGCGCCGCGCCGCCGACGCGACCACCCCCAACCTCTCTCTGGGAGAGGGGAGATAGTTATCATCATGCAAAAATCGGGATCCCCGCCCTCCTCAGGCGAAAAGGCAGGGATCCCTGGCCTGTGTCCATGGAGACTAGGCACTAGCGTTGAGGGTTATCGGGAAGGTCAGCGGCTCCGGCTCCTCCTCAGGCGGTAGCATCACCACCTCCGAGCTGTCGATGATCGCTTGCAGCTCTTCCCCATCAATGGTTTCGGCCTCCACCAAGCGGCGGGCGATGCGATCCAAGAGGGCGCGGTTTTCCCGGATCAGGTAAGTGGCCCGTTGGTAGGCCTCATTCACCAGACGTCGCACCTCTTCGTCGATGAGGGCCGCCGTCTCCTCGGAGAAATCCCGCTCTGCAGCGATCTCACGGCCTAGGAAGATATTGGCATACTGGCGTCCCAGGGCCACGTTGCCCAGGCGGTCGCTCATGCCAAAGCGGGTGACCATGTTGCGGGCAATGCGGGCCACCTGCTGTAGGTCGCTGGCTGCCCCCGTGGTCACCTCCGCCTCGCCATAGACCACCTCCTCTGCCACCCGACCCCCCAGGGCGACGGTCATCATGTTTTTCAAGTGGGCACGGGTGGTCAGGCCCATGTCATCATCGCTGGGCATGAACCAGGTGAGGCCGCCCGCCTGGCCGCGGGGAATGATGCTGACCTTTTGAATGGGATCGTAGTTGGGCAAGAGGGATCCCACCAGGGCGTGTCCTGCCTCGTGGTAGGCCACCAGCTCCTTGCGCCGCTCGCTCATGAGGCGATCCTTCTTCTCTGGGCCAGCCAACACCCGATCCACGGCGTCGTTGATCTCGTCCATCGAGATCTCGGTGAGGTTGCGGCGGGCCGCCAAGATGGCCGCTTCGTTGAGTAGGTTGGCCAGGTCTGCGCCGGTAAACCCAGGGGTGCGGCGGGCCAATTTCTCCAGATCCACATCGGCGGCCAAGGTTTTGCCGCGGGCATGCACCTTGAGGATCTCCAGGCGGCCCTGGAAGTCGGGGCGATCCACCGTCACTTGGCGGTCAAAGCGACCGGGCCGCAGCAGCGCTGCATCCAACACATCGGGGCGGTTGGTGGCGGCGATAACGATGATGCCGGAGTTGCCCTCAAAGCCGTCCATCTCGGTCAGCAACTGGTTCAGGGTTTGCTCCCGCTCGTCGTTGCCACCTCCTAGGCCGGCTCCCCGCTGCCGACCCACGGCATCGATTTCGTCGATGAAGACAATACAGGGGGCATTTTGCTTGGCCTGCTCGAACAGATCCCGCACCCGCGAGGCCCCCACTCCAACAAACATCTCCACAAACTCAGAGCCAGAAATGGAGAAGAAGGGCACACCCGCCTCTCCGGCCACAGCGCGGGCCAACAGGGTTTTACCTGTACCTGGGGGGCCGACCAGCAACACCCCGCGCGGGATCCTGGCGCCCAGAGCGTTGTACCGCTCGGGGTTTTTCAAAAAGTCCACCACCTCGGCCAGCTCCAACTTGGCCTGGTCAACACCAGCCACATCGTTGAAGGTAACCTGAGTTTTCGGCTCCATCTGCACCCTTGCCCTCGACTTGCCAAAGTTGAGCGCCTGGCTGCCAGGGCCGTTTTGGGCTCGGCGCAACAGGAAAAACAGGCCAAGCAGCAGCAAGACGGGCAGGAAGAAGGTGCTGAGGATGCGCCCCAGCAGACCCTCCTCCTGAACCGGGCGCACCGCCAGCTCCACCCCTTGCGCAAGCAAGGTGTTCTCAAACTCGGGGGTGAGGGGAGGCAGGTTGACCAGCACTTGGGTGGCGCGGTTGTTGATTTCCGCCTCGGCAATGGCAATTTGGCGACCATCGGGGGCGATCTCGACCAAGACTTTGCTGACCTCGCCCCGTTCTATGCGGCTCATCAGGTCGGAGTAGCTGATCTCCAGACGCTCAGCCGGACGGGTGCCGAAGAAGGTTGTGGCCAGCGAGATCAAGACAATGGCCAGCAACGCGTACAATCCGGCGCTTCTCCATTTTTTGTTTTTACCTTTCTGACTCACGGAAGCGTTTCCTCCCAAAGGGTGCTTTTTATCGAACTCACAGATGGCATCTGGGGTCGAGTGGATTCTTGCAACGATAGACTATTAATTAATATTAACCCGGCTGAGAGGCCGGGGAGAATAGCCGAAGATCCGCAGGATCGCGCACTTTTGTCAACGGGCTTGCGGCTAGGATCGGGGGCGAAAGGGCCGCACTCCCCCTCTCTCCTTGGTTTTCTAGGGAATCCCCATGCTGACTCAACTGCGCCAACTGAGCCTGGCTGCCGACGGACGCTACCTCAGAGATGAGGAGATGCAGTTCATGGAGAGCTACCTGGCCTCCTTTGAGCTGCGCCTGGGCGCCTATCGCAAAATCCAAGCGGCGGAAGCCCAGATTGTCGGCGAGGTGGAGGCGAAGCTGCGCGCTCTGGATCCCTACTTGCTCATGCGAGGGGTGGAGGATTTCCGCAACAAATGGAGAGCCGACACCGTGCGGGTTTTGCGCCTCTCGGCTTTGGCCATGCTCCTAGACGATGAGCAGCGCTACAAGGAGCGATTTCTCTACTGGTTTCAGACCTTGATGCGGGCCTTCCGCACCCAGCGCAGTTGTGAGGCTACCTACCGCTTCTTGCAAGAGGTGATAGCCAAGTACCTCACCCCCGCGGAGTTTGCTTTGATCCAGCCGATTCTGGAAACCAACCGTACCCTGCTGGGTCTCACCTAGGCCGCAGGCTCGGAGGAAGGGCTCGCCTCGATCACCTCCAGCTCGTCGGCCTGGAGGTGGGCGCGGAACTTATTCCCAAACTGCACCTGAAAGGGAAAATTAGCGCTGATCGGGCGGCCGTTCCAGTCTTGGATCACAGCCGTCACTTCTCCCTCCATACCTTTGAGGTCAAAAGGTTGATTGCGATGTTCCGGGTGGTGATAGACGATCACGCTGGTACGCACCCGCACTCGATCTCCGACTTTCATCACACACCATTACACGGCGCTGTTAGGAGCCGTGCCCTCCAACCGTTGAACGTTAAAAACTTGCAATACCCTAGGTTGGCATTTTGCCATAGCTGCTTGCCAGGAGCGACCTCCTGCAAACTCACTCGATTGGTTGCTTTCAGCCGCACGCCCCGCTCACCTCGCTGCCAGGGGAGTGTGGCTTCGCCGCTTGCTACCCACCGTCTGGCGGGGCTGGGTTTGATTAACATCAGGGGGGTTTTCCCATCCACGGCAAACATAGGTACCAACACGGCTGTAAGCTCTTCTGTGTACGCCCCCTCGCCCCTACGGAGGTTTCAGGCTGGGGGAGAACCTGTAACATGTTTTGGGCCGCTGGGCCTAGATCCTCTGCTTGCCCTCCGGCGTTCCTTGCGAAGCTTGGCCAGGCTGTTCTCGCGCCTAGCTTGCCGTTGCGATGCTGGCATCGCTACTCCTGCCAATTGCTAACCAAGTGCCTCCAGCCCGCTGATGCGATCAGTCGCGGCACTTGGCCTCCTGAAAAGGCAGCCCACCCCAGGAGCCTGCTGGAAACACTCTAGCTCAGCCCCTAACGAAGACTGCGGAATGTAGAGAACTATGTAGAAATTGATACAGTGGTTTGCATTTCTCCGGGATCCCCTCGCCCTTGAGGAGCCGCGCCGGCTTCTGGGAGCATTGCCCCAACCCAAGCCCACTGACTTCAGCCGAAAGATCCCTCTGCGGAACCTGGGATCCGTGGGGCTCATCAGTGTATTCCCGGACACGTTTTTGGGAGACTTTGACCAATTCTGAGGATCCCAGGCCTAGAGTGGTGGTGGATGTTCTGGCTCGGGGCCCTTTTGTTCGCGGTCGAGATCTGGATATTTCGACGGCTGCCGCTCGCCAGCTGGGCATTTACGAGCAGGAAGTGGCGAAAGTAGAGGTGCCTCTGCTGCCTCCCCAAGAAGTTCCTCTCTCCGGCGTTTTGATGAGCCTAAGGTAGAAATTGCTGGGCAAAAATAACTACTAGAATCGGCTCCCGATGGGGAGAATCTGCCCAGGCTAAATGCCTGAAGATTTGCTGGGCTGGTTTTCTGCTTCTTGTCTGCGGCGATCGCCAATGCCGCAGTCGCCGCAGCATTCGGGTCGCTTGAAGTCGTCCCAATGGATGCAGGCCCGGCAGCCCTTCAGCATTTCCGGCCAGCGCTCTCGAATTAGCAGTTGTCGCAGCCTCACTTCTCGTGATTCGGGAAAGGGGTGTTGCAATTCATCCATGGCCCTGGGATCCGCAGCTCTCTGTCTCTGGTATAAGGGCAAATGAAAGTCTGCAATCTAGAAATATCGGCATAGCTTAAGGTTTGTGCTTTGCCGATCTCCAAAGAGGGCTTGGGCTAGCCCAATTTTCTTGAGCCCATTACTTTGCGAAGGGATTTGCAAAAAATATAAACGGATTTCTTACAAGATTTAGCTGGATTTTTCCCCGCTTAACACAAAGGTGGGATCCAGAGGCAGCAACAGTTGGCTGCGACCGCGGTGTTCCAGGCGGTTCACGGCTGATTGGATCACCTCCACATGATGAGCTCGCACGGCAGCCAGCCCGGCAGAGAGGCCGTAGAGCCCCTCCAGAGAGTTGGTGGTCGCCACAATCCTGCCGTTGGGTTTGAGATGGTTCCAGGAGGCCTCCAGGATCTCCCGTAGGGGATGGCCACCTTCGATACAGATGCGATCGGGGGGCGGAGAGAGCTGATGCAAGCAATCGGGGGCGGTGCCCTGGATTACTTGCACGTTGTTGAGGCCGAATTTCTCGCAGTTGCTCTCGATCAAGCTGACCACCTCGGCATCGCGCTCGATGGCAATCACGCGAGCGCGGGGGCAGAGAATGGCCGCTTCGATGGCGATGGTGCCTGTCCCGGCGCCGATATCCCATAGGCAGTGGTCTTCTCCCAGGCGCAACTGGCTCAGCACCAGCACGCGTACCTCGCGGGGGCTCATCGGGATCCCCGGGATCCGCTCAAAGGCGGAGTCCGGGATCCCTGGGGTGCGATAGGGCCAAGAGAAGGGGGTTACCATTGCCAAAGACCGCTGCCGGGGAAATGGCCATACTTCTCAGCATAAGGCGAAGCCCCGACCAACTGGCTACGCTCTTCATGTCCCCCTCCTGGGAGAGGGGATCCCCGCGCTAGGCCAGCCTAGGTCAGTAGCCCCGTGAGGGCCGGACAAGGCTCCAAAGCTGATGATCGGACTCGAACCGATGACCTGCTCATTACGAGTGAGCTGCTCTACCGACTGAGCTACATCAGCAAGGGTAAGCAATTCCGCATCCCTTTGTTCAGCCAGTTCAGCAGCGCAAACTGGGAACGCGGGACGGGAAAGCTGACTTAGACTATTGATGCTCACCAATCTTAGCGCATCCTTGCCCTGCTCGGGATCCCCAGGCCGTCAATCCTAGAGAAAGACCTAAGGTTAACCAGGCCAGCCAGTCGCCTGTGCGCGTGTAGAAGGTTACCTGGGATTGCCGCCTGACCTCTCCAGTCACCACTCCGCGCTGAAAAATCGGGCCCACCTGCTGGAGTCGACCTGAGGGATCCACCACCAGGTTGCCGCCGGTGTTGTTGACAAAGACCACGCTGCGCCGGTTTTCGACCGCCCGGAAAACCGAAAGCCGGCCGTGGAGCATGGGCCAGTGGCTGTTGCCAAACCAGCTATCGTCGGAGATCACGATCAACGACTCTGCTCCATTGCGGGTCAGAGTTCGGCTGGGGGCGGGCAATACACTCTCCAAGCAGATCATCACCCCCAAAGGCCCAAACAGCTCCCCTCCCGCCAGCGGCCGATAGCCATCTGGGGAGGGCGCGTAGCGCCCCGACTCAAAATAGGGGAAGATCCACTGCTTGCCAAACCAATCCAGCACTTGGCCTTGGGCGTTGAAGAAGAGGGCGGTGTTGAAAAATCGCTGCTCCTCCTCCGGCAGGTGGGCTGTGCGGGGATCCGGCTCCGTGGCCCCCGTAATCAAAGCCCCTTCTGGGGGGAGGATGGCTCGCATTGGCTCGATCACATGGGGTTGCAGGGGGGTGTTCAGCAACCGGGCCCGCAAGGCTCCTTCCGGCCAGATCACCAACTGCGCCCCCTCGGCCACCGCCTGGGCCGAAAGCTGGTGCAACTCCCGGTAGCGCTGGCTGCGGTACTCCCAACTGCGATCGGCTTCCAACCAGGCCACCTGCTGCACCGTCCCCACGCGAAAGCTGGGATCCCCTTCCGCCGCCGCTAAAACATCAAAGTAGGCCAGCCGCAGGCTGCCATAGGCCAAGACCAGCCCCCCCAGACCTAAGCCGCAGGCCAGCGTGCGCCGGATATCCGGGTTCTCGGCCCCCGAGCAGGATCCCTCTGCCCTCCATTGGCAGCGGAGCTGCTCGGCCAACTGCCAAACCACGCCATTGACGAACACGGCAAAAAAGGTCACTCCCCAGATCCCGGTGAGATCGGCAATTTGGATCCCCAGGGGCCAGTCAAAGAGCAGGGATCCCCAATGAAAGGGGATCGGCCACCAGAGCAGGCCCAGCAGCCCATCCAGGCCTGTCCAGACCGTGGCCAGGCCCAGGGGACGTGCCCAGGGGGGGAGGGGCCGGCTCAGCGCCAAGCTCAAGACCGTGGCTGTTGTGAAAAACAGAGGGATCAGGGGAGCCACCACTGCTCCTCCCAGGATCTCCCAGGCGCTGAGCACTTGAAGCGAGAAGGGATCCACCCAGAAGGCGTACAGGCACACGCAAAACCAGAGGCCATAGGCCAAACGCCACTGCCTCCAACCCTGTTGCTGTTCGCAAAGGTAAAACAGAGGCGCTAGGCCCAGCAGCGCTCCCGGAAACCAGTGCAGCCAGCGGTTGGGGGATCCCAAACACAGCAGCAAAACGGCCAGCCCCGCCAGCCAGCGGGATCTCCACTCTGGGCGAAGCGGTGGGAGCAAAGCCGGGTGTTGAGGGAAGGAGGGCAGCTCTAGGGCCATTGGCAATGCAGGGGAATCCTCTGAGTGCTGCGGGCAGCCGCAAGAGCCGGCCTTGCTCGCATCCCATCATCTTTACAGAGCCTGCTGAGGCCTGCAAACGATCCCAGCGGCCCTAGCGCGGATACCACCGCTTTTGCCAGGCCCGCATTTGCTCAATCTCCGCTTGCTGGGTAGTGACAATGGCTGTTGCCAGTTGCCGAATCTCGGGGCACTTGGATTTTTCCAGAGCCTCTCTAGCCATGACCAGGGCTCCTTCGTGGTGCTGGATCATTGCTTGCAGGAAGCGCAGATCGAACTCAGGGTCAGCGGCTCCCAGGTCGGTATCCATGCGCATAGCCGAGATCATTTCTGGAGTCATGGCCATCTGGTGGCCCATCTCTTCATGCCACATGACGGGCTCCTGGGGAGCTAGCGGGTACCAGCTCAGCCGCCAGTCTTGCATCTGCTTGATTTCTTGGCTTTGGGCGACCCCAATGGCCCTGGCCAACTGACGAATTTCCCGCCGCCGGGATTTTTGCAGGGCTTCTGTGGCCATGCTCACCGCTCCCTCGTGGTGGAGGATCATCGCATCCAGAAACCGCAGTTCGAAGGATTCGTCGGCAGGGCCTAGGCCTAGCCGATGAGCTCTCTGGATTGAGAGCCCCCCCTTGTTCTCATGAGCAGTTGCCTCTAGCCCCAGCTCCCTGGCAAGCCAGGGATTGCCCAGGACAAACCCACCAGCCAGGATGAGAGCACAGACAGTCAGGCGCATCGCCACTTCTCTCCGAGGACAACAGGTCAATATCCTACGCCTTCCAGCCCCCTCTGGAGTCAAACCCTTTGGCGATCCTGGCGCCAGAGTGGGATCCCTTAGCTTGGTGCCTCCATCTGGGCGCCCCTGGCGTCGCCAGTTCAGGAAGTGGGGTTGGGTGCCAACAACTGCTCCCCTTGCAACATGCGAGCGGCAGCGCTGAACAGCTCTTCCTCCAAGTAGGGCTTGGTGAAGTAGGCAGTGGCTCCCAGCTCGCGGGCTGTCTGCCGGTGCCGTTCTGCCCCCCGTGAGGTGAGCATAGCTACTGGAATATGCCTGAGGTTGCTGTCTGCCCGTATGCGGGAGAGCAACTCCAAGCCGTCCATGCGCGGCATCTCGATGTCGCAAAAGATGAGATCGCAGCGCAAGCCACCGCGAAGCTTTTCCCAGGCGTCCTGGCCATCGCGGGCTTGCTCCACCCGGTAGCCCACCTTTTGAAAGGACATGGAGAGCAGTTCCCGCACTGCAATCGAGTCGTCCACAATGAGCACCGTGGTTTGATGGGTTTCCTCGGCACGTGGCTCCGCAGCGCGACGCTCCGCCCAGAGGCGGCTGAGATCGCGACGGCGGCCTTGGGCCATATCTACCAGTTCAAGGACGTCAGCAATTGGCAGCACGCGACCATTGCCCAGCACCGTTGCCCCAGAAATGCCAGGTGGTTTGGGCACAGGCCCGCGCAATTGCTTGATCACGATTTCCTGCTCTTCCACAAAGCTGTCCACCTGCAGGGCAACGTACTGGCCGGCACTTTGCAGGACGACGATGGGCAGGATGCCCTCCTCTTGGGCGATGCTGTAGACCTCTGAGCGGCTGCGGCTGTGGCTGCGGCTGTAGGACAACAGATTCGAGAGGGGCTGGAAGGGAAGGCGTTGATCCCGCCAGGGAATGGAGGGCCGCCCCTGTTCATCCGGCTGCACCTCGTCGACGGGAACATCCAGCATCTCCTCCACACCGTCGAGGGGGAAGGCGATCAGGGCTTTGTCGCTGACACACACCATTGCCTTGGAAATGCTCAGGGTAAGCGGCAGGCGGATGGTGAAGGTGGTGCCCTTGCCGCGCACGGAATCCACTTGGATGCTGCCGCGCAGATCGGTGATGTTGCGGCGCACCACGTCCAAGCCAACCCCCCGCCCGGCCAGATCGTCCACCTCGCTGGCCTCGCGAACGCTAAAGCCGGGGTGGAAGAGGACGTTGAACACTTCTTCTTCGGTTGCCTGCTCTGACAGCAGCCCCAGCCTTTGCGCCTTGGCCTTGATTTTCTCCACCGGGATGCCGGCACCGTCGTCGGCGACGACGATGATTGTCTGGTTGCCCTGGTAGAAAGCTTTGACGGTGATCTTGCCTTCAGGGGGCTTGCCCAAGCGGCGCCGCTCCTCAGGGGGCTCGATCCCGTGCACCAGGGCATTGTTCACCAGGTGGGTCATCGGGTCGGAAAGCTCTTCCAGGATGGCCTTGTCGATGAGGGTGTCGCGGCCTTCCACCACCAGGCTGGCCTGTTTGCCCGTTTTGATGGAGAGGTCACGGACGGCGCGGGGCAGCCGGTCGGCAATTTGCGAGAAGGGCACCATGCGCGCCCGGTTCAGGCCTTCTTGCAGTTGGGTGGTGACCTGGCGGAATTGGCGGGTGATCTGCTCTGCCTCGTCCACCGCAAACTCGATGTCGGAAGAAGACTCGCGCACCCGCACGATGAGCTCAATGATCTCCTGGGCCAGCGTGTGGAAGGCCGTAAACTGATCCATCTCCAACTTGTCGAACTCTTGGCCTATGGAATGACCCACCCGTCCCCGAGGGGATTCCTCGCCGTTCCGACCAAACCCCACCGTTGCCGCGCTGCTGCGGCTGGAGAACAGCGCCGCTTCCAGCAACGAGCGGTCGTACTGATCCCGCATGCGCTGGCCCAGCTCCCCTAGCTGTTGCACCCGGCCCAATAGGCCATCCAGAAACTGGCGCAGGCGAGTTTGGTTTTGCTCCATGCTGTTGCGGATGACCACCAGCTCTCCCACCAAGTTGTTGATGGAGTCGAGGTGGCGCACCTCCACCCGCATTACAGGATTGCTGAGGGCAGATCGCCGTGTGGTCGGTGCTGTTGGGGTAGCCGGTGCCGTGGGGGCGGCTGTTGCTGGGGCGGCGACAGCGGGCGGAGAAGGCGCCGGCGCTGCTGCAGAGACTTGGGGGGCGACCTCGAGATCGCCTAGGAGGGATTCCAGTTGGGCTGCGAAATCGTCGGCGACCTCGCCGCTCACGGCTGTAGGGGATCCCACAATGGGAGCGATGACCTCCTCTAGCTCAGGGGGCACCGCTGGTTCGGCGGCATCGAAAAGGGCGGCCAAATCGTCCAAACTTGGGGCAGGAGAGGCTTCCGGCGCTTCTTCCTCCAAAGGCTGTGTCTCATCTGGGGAAACAGTCGCGCTCTGGGCAGCCAAGAGCTCATCCTCCGCGAACAGGCTTTCCAGTTGGCTGGCCAGATCGTCCTCTGCTGGCTGGGAAGCTCCGCCTTGCTCTGCTGCAGCTACAAGTGGTTCTGGCTCAGGCAGAGTCACTCCCTCCAGACTGCTCCCTTGCAAAGCCTCTGCCTCGCCCAGGAAAGTGGCCAGATCTGAGGGGATCGCTTCCTGGGCGGCCTCCCCTTCTGCAAAGAACCGGCTCAACTCATCCAAATCCACCTCGCCATCCATGGCCGAGAGGGATCCGCTGGTTTCTAAGCTCAGTGCTTCGGTAGCGGGCTCCTCGGCAAATAGAGCCTCGAGGCGGTCGAAGGCCTCCGCGGGCTGGCCCTCAGGATAGAGAGCTTCTTCCTGAACCGGGAAGAGGTTCTCCAAAAGAGCCCAGTCCTGGGCCTGTGCCGCATCCCCCGTGCCCGGGGCATCCTCCAGCGTCTCCCCGGCGAAGAGATCGGCTAGGCTCAGCTCGGCCCCCAAGTCCGGGGTTTCCGCCGCCGTCGACTCGTCGGAAGGGGCCAAGAAGCTCTCCGCCGCAGCGGCAGGTTCGCCGGGCGAAGATTCTTCGGCGAAAAGGTCTTCCAGTTGCTCGACTGCGGCAGAGTCGGCAAGGTCAGAAGAGGGTTGAGAAGCCACCTCGAAAGAGGGGGAAGGTTCGCCTGCTTCTTCTGGGCTCCACCAGGCCTGATCCGCCGCCGAGACAAGGCTCTCCAGGCCGCCTTCAGCCGCAGAGTCCAAAGATGTCAGGGATCCCGTCTCATCGGGGACAGAAAAGTCCCCCGGCCAGATGTCGGCGGGGAACTCAGCCCACAAGTCTGCGGCCGCCTCCCCATCCCCAGGCTGGAGGGACGGAGACGGCTCCTCTGCCCAAAGATCCGCTTCCGGCCCGCTGTCGGGAGCAGCCCCAAAGTCAGGCAACTGAGACAGCTCCTGCAGAGGAGAGCTCTCTACTGCCAGCTCCTCGAGCTCGAACAAGGCTTCCACTCCGACACTTGCAGCTTCGTCTGCAGCCGAGGCTTCCTCGGGGCTTTCCGCAGCGACTTGGGCCGCCCGCTCCTGGGCGGGGACATCCCAGATGGCCTGGCTGGTTTCCTCGGCTCCTGTCAGCTCGGCAGGCTCGACAGGTGACAGCTCTGCCGCCGCTTCGCCCATTACTTCGGCAAACAGCTCCGCCAAATCCGTTTCCGCTCCCCCCTCTTCTGGGCTCAGCTCCTCAAGCGCCTGCGAAAAAGGCTCGGGGGAAGGAGGGATCAGCTCCGGCGGCGGCTCTTCAATATCGGATAGCTGCTCTGCGTTGGCAAACAGCTCGTCAAAGGCGGCGGAGGCTTCTGCTTCCAGGCTCAAAGGAGGGGCGTCGAAATCGCCTGAGCCAAAGCTCAGCCTATCCTGGAGCCAGCCGCGGGCTGCTGCGGCTTCTTCCGGCGCGGCGACGCCCTCTTGGGCAAGGTCGGCGGCTGCTTGCCAGTCTTCCTCTGGCAAAGCCTCGGTGGACATCTCCGGCCAGCTCAGCCCTGAGCCCTCCTCGCCCGCCAGAACGCTGTCCATCTCCAAAGTGGACGGCGGCTGTTCGGCCAGCAGATCCCAGGCCGCCTCCTCCGCTTGCAGGGTTGCTTCGACGGGGATCGCCTCTCCTGGTTCAGGTTCTTCTTGGCTCCCATCAGGGGCAGAGGATTCTTCTGCCGGGATCCCAGCAGCGGCCCAGTCCGCTGGGGCAGGCGTGCTCTCGGGTTCGAGGAAGAGCGGCTCTGGCTCCTCAAGGGCCGGCAGCACAGGGCGGAAGGCCAACAACTCAGCGGAGGGCTGGATGGTCTGCGCTGCTCCGCTGGCCAGAGCTTGGTGAGCCTGTTTCAAATCTCTCAGAACCGGCAGAGCCAGTTGCCGCAAATCCTGGGCAGGATCTGCCAGGATCTCGCCAATCAGGCGGGCTAGGGCCGTCCAGCCGCCCAGATCCACACCTTCGGCCTGTCCCACCTGCTGGAGCGATTGGGCCAAGCTTTGCAGGGCAGGCCGCGTTGCCGGGTCGTCAGGACGCTTGAACAGCTCCAGCATCTGGCGCAACAGGGCCGGGATCTGCTGGTGAACCACCACCTCCAAAGGATCCGGCGGCGGAGCGGGAGCCGCCGGGCGAGCCAATTGCTGCAATTCCGCCGAGGCCGTCACCTCTTCGGCCCTGCCCGCCAAGATAAGCTGCTGCCCCTGCTTCAAGTCTCGCAGGGCGACCAACGCCAACGTTCGCAGATCGGCGTCGGGGTTGCCCAGGGCTTGCTCGAAGGTTTCTGTGAGCTGCTGCCAGCCCGCCAGATGATGGGCTTGCCCGATCTGCTTGAGAACGGCATTTGCCTCCCGCAACTGCTCGCGAATGCCCGGCTGATCCCCTCGCTTGAACAGCTCCAACATCTGCCGCAATTGCTGCGGCACCACTTCCGCCATCTCTTGTTGTAGGGTGCGGGCCGCCGGCGGCGGGGGGGCAGCCGGAGCAGAGCTAGCGACAGGGCCAGCGCCGAGAAGGCTCTGAATGTAGTTTTCAGTCTCCTGAAAAACCGGCTCCAGTTCCGCCAGCGTCGCGTTGCTGAACTCCTGGGTGAGACCGCGAGGGCTCTGCAGCTCGTCCAACAACGCCGCCAACCCATCAAAAACTCGCAGCAGCAGCGTCTCCAAGTGCTGATCCACCGGCACTTCGCCCGGGCGAGAGCGAAACACGTTGAAGAAATCCTCTAGGCGGTGGGCAGTCCGCTGAATGCTGGCGAGGGCCAGCATGGCCGCTCCGCCTTTGATGGAGTGGGCAGCTCGGAACAACTCGTTGATCAGCTCAGGATCGCTCACGCTGTCCCGCAGGCTGAGGAGCCCTTGCTCGATCGTTGCCAAGTGGTCGCGGGCTTCTTCGATAAAATAACCGAGGATCCGCTTTTGTGCTTCTTCATTCATGGCAGGAGGTTCCTCCTACAGCCCACAGGTACTCATATCAGTAGTAGCAGATCGGACAGGGGAAGCTCTCCCATGCCCGGATTCTGTCTTGGGACAGAGGGATCCCGATGTCCCTGAAGTGCGGCAACTTCCCATCGGGATCCTTGCTTGTCCCTAGGATGCCCGCCAACCGAGCAGATTTGCTCATTCATCCCCCACCCGGAAGCGACCGACAGAAGCTTGCAGCTCGCGAGCGATGCTCACCAACTGTTGCAGCGAGCTGGCTACCTTCTGCGCCTCTTCGGACGTCTCGTTGGCAGTCAGCTCCACTGATTGCATTACCTGGGCCACGGCGCGAGAGGTTTCTGTTTGCTGCACGGTAGCCTGAGAAATAGCCCGCACCAGCCCATCGATCCGCCGGCTGACCTCGATGATCTCGTCTAGGCTGCTTTTGGCCTGCTCAGCCCGCCGCGTCCCCTGGATCACCACCTGCGTGCCCTCCTCCATGGCCGTCATCACGTTGCTGGTCTCCGACTGGATCTGCAGCACAATCTGCTCGATCTCCTTCGAGGCTTTGGCGGCCCGGTCGGCCAGTTGTCGCACCTCGTCAGCCACGATGGCAAAGCCCCGTCCCGCCTCGCCCGCCCGGGCGGCCTCAATACTGGCGTTGAGGGCGAGCAGGTTGGTGCGCGAAGCAATTTGAGAAATCAAGGCCACGATCTTGGAGATTTCTTGGGAGGATTCTGCCAAGCGTTTCACCTTGCGGGTCGTCTCTGCTGCCATTTCCCGAATTTCCAGGATGCTGGCCACCGTGCGATCCACTGCTTCTCCGCCGCGGGCGGCTGCTTCCGTGGCTTGAGCAGTTACGTTGGCCGCCTCGCGGGCGTTGCTGGCTACCTCTTGAATTGATTCCGTCATCTCCTGAATGGAGTTGAGGGAGTTGGAAATCTCCTCCGCCTGGCGCAAGGCATCGGCAGAGAGGCTGCGGGCAAAGTTCTCGCTCTGCAAAGCCGCATCGTTGACGGCAGCGGCGGCCCGCTTCACTTGGACAACGATGTCCCGCAAGCTGCGAATGGTCAGGTTGAAAGAGTCGGCGACGGCGCCGAGCACATCGGCAGTGACCTCCGCCCGCACCGTTAAGTCCCCGCGGGCTGCCCCCTCGACGTCGTCCAGCAGGCGAATGACCTGGCGTTGTAAGTCCTCCTTGGCCTGTCCCTGCTCGGCAGCTCGCTGGCTCAGATCGGCAAAATGGGCCTCCAGGGCGGCAGCCATTTGGTTAAAGCTGTTGGCCAAGCGGCCCAACTCGTCATCCCCTCTCGCCTCTGCTCTGACGGAGTAATTCCCCTGGGCCAAGGCGGCAAAGTGGCTGGCCAGCTCTTGAGCGGTGGAGCGAATGTGTTTGGCACTGCTGGCCCCCAGCACAACCCCGGCTCCCGTGCCGATCACTCCACCCCCGATGACCCCGGCAAGCAAGCGAGCTCCCCCATTGGCGGGGATCCCCAGGCCAATGGCCAACCCGGCAGCCAAACTCACGGCTCCTTGGATCAGCGCTGTGGCCAACTGCCGATCGGCAAGCGGGCGGTTGGCGATCCCAGCGAACATCCCCGCTCCCTGGCCCCCTGGGAGGGGCATCGAGATTGTAGGCGAGCTGCCAGCCGTTCCGCCCGCCTCCTGCGTCTCCCCCTCATCGGGAGAGAAGACCGGCACCTCGCCGCCCTCCATGCCGGCCAGTTCGCGATCCAGACTGTCCAGCTCGTTGAGCTCGAAAAGAGCAGGGCCAGGACCGGCCGTGTCTTCTTCGGGGGCAGGGATCGGCTCGCTCATGGGGGTGGCCAATTCCGTCGGCAGGCCCTCATCCAGGGATCCCACCTCCTCTTCCCCAAAAGTGGGTAGGGAGAAGCCCATCTCCTCGGGAAAAGCCGCGTCGCCAGCCAACTGCGTAATAGAATCACTGTCTAGATCCTGCAGGTGCTGCCGGTCGAACTCGCTAAGGAAGGCAAAATCGTCATCGACCACTGGGTCTGTTTGAGGCTGCTCCCTGCCCGCTCGCAAAGCGGTCTCTCCCGGAACCGCTGGCGGCGTTACCTGAGGGTTGGCGGGCAGCGGGTGAGAGGAGGCAAACGGATCCGCAGGCTCCATTTCTAGCCTTGTCTCAAAAGGATCCGCAAAGCTTTCTTCCTCGCCAAAAGTCATCTCATCGGCGGCAAAGCTGTCGCTTCGCATCGAGAAGAGATCCTGAGCAAAGGGGTCGGCCTCCTGTTCCCTCATCGCCTCAAACTCAAACTGGGGAAAGGGATCCGCCTCCTCCGGTTGAGGTGGGAACTCCCCTTGAGGTTGGAGCTTGTCTTCCTGCGCCGGAGAGGGAACATCCGCCAGCTCCGGCGCCATCTGGAGCAGCTCCTCCAGGCCCCTGCGGGCCGACTCCAGCTCCTCAGGATCGCTGGCCGTCTTGAGGATGGTATCGTAGGTATGGCGGGCTTCCAGCAACTGCCCCGCTTGCTTCTGGGCCGAGGCCAGCAGCAACTTGACAGCAGTATCCTGCGGCTGAGCAGCGGCTACCTGGTTGAACAACCGCACTGCCTCGACGTAGTCTCCCTGCCAAAAGGCGACCATTGCCTCGGTAAAGTCTCTCTGATTGTTTGCGCTCGAAACCATGGATCCTCCCTTCCCTGCTTGGCTACCTCTGTTGCTACTTCAACCCAAATGCCCAGAACTCCCCCAACACCAACCCGCCTAAACCCTTTAGATTGTTAAGCTACAGATAGGTTACCTCTCCCAACTGGCTGCTTTGCTCCCAAAAAGAATGGGCTCTTGCCCTCTTTCCACAGACCATTGGGGCAGCACGGCCACACTCGCCGGGTGGCCGGGCGCCAATCTCTAGGGAACAAGATCGGCTCCATTCTTTCCATTGTGAATGGCTTTGGAATTTCCGCATTTCTGCCGAACTTGCGGCTAGCCATTCCTCAACCCCAACGGTCGGATCTCAGGATGGCTGACTGATCCAGCAGCGGCAAGCGGGCTCCCGTCGCGGGCACCACCCATTCCCCTCGCAAGAAGGGAGCTATCGACTCAGGAGCCACGAGAACAGGCCGCACCGCTTCCGTCTTCAGCCACTCCATGCCCACAATTAAATCCACAGCCAGGCCCATCAGCAAATCCGGTTGATCCATCACGGCCACCACAGGGAGCTCGGCGCGGTCGAGGTTGAGGGGCGGGCTGATCCCCAAAAACTGCCCCAGATCCGCAACCCAGATAATTTCGCCCCGCAAGTTCAGAGTGCCCAGCAGAACTGGCGCGACATTCGGCATGGGGGTAATTTTCTCAGGGCCGATGCTCATCACCTCTACAACCGATACTGCCGGCAGGGCAAATTCTTCTCCGGTGGCGACCTTGAATTTCAGGAATAGCTCACCTTCGGGAGCCTCCATTTCCTGCAATTCTTGGGTCTCATCCCCCATCAACAGATCCAGATCCCCTAGCATGACGCTCCCCCGTATCGATGGTCTTGTGGAGGGGTGGCCGCTGCTCCCTTGTCCAGGGCATGGAACCCCTTTGGGCTCTGCCAGCAGGCATAGAGGCGGGATGGGCGGTTCCTAGCCTCTCAGCAATTGCTTAATCGTACCCACCAGTTCCTGCGGCTGGAAAGGCTTGGCAATATAGGCATCTGCTCCCTGGCGGAGCCCCCAGTAGCGGTCGAACTCTTCGCCTTTGGAAGAACACATGACAATCGGGGTTTTTTGGGTGAGCGGATCGGCCTTGAGGAGACGGCACACTTCGTAGCCATTCATCCGCGGCATGACGATGTCCAGCACGATCAGGTCGGGCTTGTTTTGCTTCACCGCCTCTACGGCTTCCACGCCATCTTCCACCGTCATCACCTCGAAGCCGTTTTCCTGCAGCAACTTGCCGATCATCTCCCGCTGGGATTGGCTGTCTTCCACCACCAGAATGCGACTCATTTTTGGCTGGTCTCCTTGATCTCCCGCAACTGCTGTTTGATAGTAGCCAATAGCTCTTGAGGCTTGAAAGGTTTGGTTACATAGGCATCGGCTTGATTGCGCTTGGCCCACTCGATATCAAAGACTTGATCTTTGGTGGAACACACGACGATGCGGATGTGCTTGGTGCTTTCATCTTTCTTCACTTCCCGGCACACTTCGTAGCCGTTCATGCCAGGCATGACGATGTCCAGCACCACCACGTCAGGCTTCTGCTGACGAATGATGTCCATCGCCTCCACACCGTCCATGGCTGTGGAGACTTCCAACCCGCTCTCGGAGAGCAGGCTGGAAATGGCCTCCAGATAGGTACGGTTATCATCCACCACCAGTACTTTGCTCATGGTCATCTCGCCCCTGCTGTGTTTCGCGTGTCCGGTCAACCCTGGCGGCTACCTGAAGTGGGATCCTGTCTTTCAGCGCTTTTGGCTGCATCTGGCCTTGCAGCCCCAGGCTGGTTGGGCTACCTCCTATTGTTTGGTGAAGTTCCTCTTCTGTCCAGTATTCTGCAGTACTCTGCTTGCTTGGCTCGAATCTCGACATTTTTTAGGGATTTCGGCTGGCCCCCCGCTTATTCGCCACCGCCCCGCTTGGGAGGTGGGCCCACATAAGATTCGACGACGGTCAACAATTCCCTCTCAGAAAAGGGCTTGCTCAGAAACTCGTTGGCCCCGGCCATGCGGGCCTTGAGCCGGTCGGTGAAGCCGTCCTTGCCGGTGAGCATGATCATGGGGGTTTCGCGGAACTGGCTGGATTTGCGCAACATGGCGCACAGCTCGTACCCATCCAACTTGGGCATGGCCACATCGCAGAGGATCATGTCGGGGTTGAGGAGAAACACCTGTCCCAGGGCTTTGAGGGGGTTGCCGATGGTGGTGACCTGGTAGCCCTCGTTTTGCAAGATGAACTCCACGGTTTTTTGGATGGCCATGGAGTCGTCGATGCAGAGGATGTGGGCGGGCTTGTCGCTGGGTTTGAGGGGACGAGTGCGCTGGGGCTCGATGATCAGGACGGGATCGGAGAGGTGGATCGCCCCTTGACGAACATAGGGATAGATGGCTTTGGCTACCACCAGGGTGTCTCGGCCCAGGTAGCGACCCATTTGGCGAATGCTGGTTTTGCCGTCCGACCACTCGCTCAGCGCCTTGAAGACGGGGGCGGGCAGGGATTGCTGGAGGGGCAGGGGGTTGACGA
>NZ_JANSHP010000005.1:0-23447 GCF_047502605.1 Synechococcus sp. RC10A2 | reverse complement strand
GCTAGGCTCAAGACTCACAAGCCGCAGGGGTTTTGGTTGCAAAAGCTTGACCGAACTACGGAAACCGGCGGATTAAGAAAGTCAGCAGAACCTTGGGGCTTTGCCTTCAGGAACTGTCCAGAGGCGCTTTGACAACGCCGTTACGGGTTCTTTTGTGGACTGCGTAAGAATCCCCCGCCTTTAGGCGGTGGGAGTGTCAACTTCCTCCCCTCTGGCTGTGGGAGAGGGGCTAGGGGTGAGGGATCCAAAAGACTACAATAGCGCCAGCCCATCCTCAAATCCTCTAAACGGGATCCCTAAGGCCGTGATCTCCCTCAACTTACGGCCCAGCCTGGAGTTGACCGATGAAATCTTTGAACAGCTCTGCCGGCAGAACCCTGAGCTGCGCCTGGAGCGCACCGCCAAAGGGGAGCTAGTGGCCATGGCCCCTGTCAGCAGTGAGAGCGGACTTCGCAATGCCGACCTGCTGGGCCAGCTCTGGCAGTGGAACCGCCGCACGAGCTTAGGACTTGTCTTCGACTCCTCCACGGGTTTTGCCCTGCCCAACGGGGCTATTCGCTCTCCCGATGCCGCCTGGATTGCCAAGGAGCGCTGGCAGCAGCTTACTCCAGAGCAGCGCCGCCGCTTTGCCCCCCTGTGTCCGGATTTTGTCCTGGAATTGCGATCCCCTTCCGACGACCTGGCTGCTTTGCAGGCCAAGCTGCAGGAGTACCTCGAGAACGGATCCCAACTGGGCTGGCTGATCGACCCGGAAAGCCAGCGAGTTTACGTCTATCGCCCCGGCCAGCCCGTCCAAGTTCTGGAGCGCCCAGCTTACCTAGAAGGGGATCCCGTCCTCCCTGGCTTTGTTGCCGATCTCACCCTAGTCTGGGAATAGTTCCCAGGGAACTTGCCTATGATCGCGCTTAACCTACGGCCCAGCCTGGAGTTGACCGATGAAATCTTTGAACAGCTCTGCCGGCAGAACCCTGAGCTGCGCCTGGAGCGCACCGCCAAAGGGGAGCTAGTGGCCATGGCCCCTGTCAGCAGTGAGAGCGGACTTCGCAATGCCGACCTGCTGGGCCAGCTCTGGCAGTGGAACCGCCGCACGAGCTTAGGACTTGTCTTCGACTCCTCCACGGGTTTTGCCCTGCCCAACGGGGCTATTCGCTCTCCCGATGCCGCCTGGATTGCCAAGGAGCGCTGGCAGCAGCTTACTCCAGAGCAGCGCCGCCGCTTTGCCCCCCTGTGTCCGGATTTTGTCCTGGAATTGCGATCCCCTTCCGACGACCTGGCTGCTTTGCAGGCCAAGCTGCAGGAGTACCTCGAGAACGGATCCCAACTGGGCTGGCTGATCGACCCGGAAAGCCAGCGAGTTTACGTCTATCGCCCCGGCCAGCCCGTCCAAGTTCTGGAGCGCCCAGCTTACCTAGAAGGGGATCCCGCCCTCCCTGGCTTTGTTGCCGATCTCAGCTTAGTTTGGGAATAATCTGCCCCGAGCTGCCCTCTTTTTCCACCAGCCCTTAACCGATGGCTATCAGCAACCACGAACTTGACACTCCCACCGCCTAAAGGCGGGGGATTTTGACGCAGTTCAAAAACGAACTCGCAAAGGCGCTGTCAAGATGCCTCTAGATAGTTCCTTGAGGCAAAGCCTCAAGGTTTTGCTTACTATCTATGATCGCGTAAGCGGGACGAAGTCCTTACAAAAGTTCGTTTTTGTTTAGCGTTGCGTAGCGGAACAGCTTACCTCCGAGGAGCGCCATCGCTTTGCCTTCCTAGGCTCGGATTACGCTCCTCTGTGGACGATCTGGTTGCTTTGCAAGCCACGCTGCAGAAGTACCTCGACAACGGCGCCCAACTGGGCTGGCTAATTGACCCGGAAAGCCGAAGAATCTACATCTATCGTCCCGGCCAGCCAGTACAAGTCCTGGAGCGCCCAGCTTATCTGCAAGAGGATTCTCTGGCTTTGCCCTGGATCTCGCAACCCAACTCTGCTCTCAAAATGAGCAAAGCTCTGTATTCCGGAAAACGGTCAAGTATCACACCAGCAAGCAATAATGAGGGCAAGGCCCAGGGATCCCGACGGAGGTAAGCCTATAGGGATGAGATGTGTAGAGCAAACCCCCAGCAAGCGCGTTTGTCTAGAGCCTGGGGTTCCGCTGGTGGCTGCTGGCGTTATTTTCTTTGTGGCGCTGGCTTTGTGTTCCCTGATTTGGCTTTTTCAGGGGGGATCGCCGTTTCACTTGCCATCGGCTTGATCAGGATACAGTCACCTCTGAAGTGGTCTTTCAACCACTGCTGCCTTTACCAAAACAGATCGAGTTTTATTATGATGTAAGAGGAGCCCGAGTCAAAACTGAAACTCGAACAGACTCCGAAGGAGACGAGACAACCTATTACTACGTTACTCTCATAACTCCTGCAGGAGAAACAAAAGCTTGGTCAGCCGCCAGCGAGAGCGACGCTCGACAACTGGCAACCAAGATCCAATCGTTTCGGATGAGTGCAAAGAGTCAGCTCTTGGTGGCCAGCGATAGTTTTAACTCAGGAGATTTGTTTGCTGCACTTCTACTTTCTCTCCCAGCAGGAATGGTAGGTCTATCGCTAATACCTAAGCTAGGAAGCCGTCGGCTGACCTTTGACCGCTCCTTCTACCAGATCTTGGAGGAGCACCTCACTCCCTTTGGAATAAGGGGGCGGAAAGCTTATTCCTTCAGAGATGTTCAGCAAGTTGTAGTTGAGAGGTCAACAGATTCCGATGGCGATAGTTATTTTTCGGTGAAGGTGAATTTGGCATTGGGAGAGCCTTTATTGTACCTAGGCTTTGGTTCTGATGATAGCAAGGCAAGGGCGGAAGCAGAGCAATTGGGCCAGCTTTTGGGGTGTCCGGTAAAGCTGCCGGAGGCAACGTCTTAGGCTCAGTTTATTCTGAGCCCCCACTTGGTTTTTTGGGGACAAGTCTGGCCAAAGCTGAGACAATAACACCTGTCCACACGCTCAAGGGGATCCCCTGTGCTGCCGAAAGCTGCTCTGTGGATTTTGGGCCTGGGCCTGCTTCTGCGCTGCTTGGTGGCTGCTCTGTTGCCACCGGGCTTTGACGAAGCCTACTACTACCTCTACACCCGCCATCTGGACTGGAGCTATTTTGACCATCCGCCGCTGGTGGCCTGGACAACGGGCTTGGGGCCTGTTTTGACGGGGCAGGTGTCGGCTTTTTCGATTCGACTGGGATCCCTGCTGGCCTACACCGGCTCTTCCCTGTTGCTTTACCTGACGGCGACGCGGCTTTTTTCGCCACAGGCGGGGCTGATCACCCTGGCAACCATCAGCATCGCCCCCATTTTCTGGATTGGGTTTGGGGTGCTGACCCTGCCGGATAGCCCGCTGATGGTGTTTACGGCGGCAACCCTGTGGGTGGCTGCCCAGGAGTTTTTTCCGGCTCCCTTGGCGGAGGGGAAATTGGGGGTCTATGGGGCAGCGCGCTACCGACCGGGGCCGCGGCTGGCGCTGATTGGGCTCTTGGTGGGGCTGGCCTGCCTGGGCAAATACCACGGCCTGGCGCTGGGGTTTGGCCTGGTGCTCTTTTGTCTGCTCAGCCCGGCCCACCGCTGCGCTCTTCGGTCGGGATGGGCGCTCTTGGCGGTGGTGGGGTTTTTGGCGGCCTTCAGCCCCGTTTTAATCTGGAACACCCAACAGGATTGGGTCTCCTTCCGCTTCCAGGGGGGGCGAGCAGTGCCGGAGGCAGGGTATCAACTGCAGGAGCTGGGGCTGACGGTGCTGCAGGAGATGGGGTACCTTTTCCCGACCTTGGGGATCCCTCTGCTGGGGCTGAGCTTGGCCGAGGGTGGGCGGGTGGGGCTGGCGCTGGTTCAGGGAAGACGCCTCACGGATCAGGAGCTGAAACAGCTTTTAATCTTGGCCTGTGGGCTGCCGCTGGTGTTGGCTTTTACCTTCATGGGAGGCTACCGGCCCATCCTCCCCACCTGGCCCATGCCGGGGTTTTGGGTGCTGAGCTTGCTGTTGGGATCCCGCTGGGAACGGTGGCCAGGAGCAAGGCAGCTCTTGGCGGGGACGGCGGTGGCAGTGGGCCTGTTGGTGGCAGTGGGGCTGGCCCATGTGCGCTACGGCCTCCTCCAGGATCCCGGCGGGCTGGGCCTGTGGCCGGTGGAACGGGATCCCTCGACTCAGCTGATTGACATCGAACAGTTGCGGCGGCAGTTTCAGACGGATCCCCGCTTGGCCCAGGCTCTTGCAGAGGCGGATTTTATCTTCACCAACGTTTACTTTTTGGGCGGGCAGATCGGCATGGCCTTGGCGCCGCTGACGGAGAAGCCCCTCACCTGCCTGGATGAAGATCTGCGCGGCTTTGCCTTTTGGTCCCAACCTGAAGACTGGCTGGGCAAAGATGGGCTGCTGGTCACCTCCCAGCTGTTTTGGCCAAGAGCAGGGATCCAGGCTGTCTACGGCACCTACTTTGAACAAATTGAGCCAGTGGCAGAGGTTCCCCTGCGGCGGGCGGGCGCGGTGGCGCAAACCTTTCAGGTGTACCTGGCTCGGCAGATGCGCCAACCCTATCCCCGTCCCTACTCCCGCTTGCGCTAGCAGCCACAGCGAGATACCTTTGGGTTCAACGCAAGAAAAGACAGTCTGGAGAGCATTAGGCAAATTTTGGGCAGCAAGGTTATTCGGTTGGATCTCTAGGAAAGCATACTGGTACTTTGACGACGAATCTAAGGGCATCTAGGCCGAGGCCTTTGTGAGAGGGATGAGCGAAATGCTGGGTAAGCCAACTCATCAAGGCCGGCTTGCTCACCCCGGAAGACTGCGAGCCGTCGCCGGATGGAGCATGGGATCCCTGGCCAAAAAGCTGTTTTTGGGTGAGCTGGAGCGCCGCTTCTGCGAGCCTTTGCTTTACCCTCCGCAATCGCGTCGCCTAGCCCTGAGCCAAATCGTGCTGGAGCAAGCCCGCTGGCTGGGCCGTTGCCTGGTGAGCAGCAACCTAGAGTACGAAGCAATGGAGCTGCGCTGAGGCTATGGTTGGTTTGCTACGACGTGGTGGACGATAAGCGCCGACAACAGTTGGCCAAGCGCCTGGAACAGTGCTGCCAGCGAGCGCAATACTCCGTTGTTGAATGCCCCCTGGACACTGCCGAGCTGGAAAAGTCGTGGCTGCCTCTGCTCAACCTCGAGGAAGATAGCCTGCAGGCCTACCCTCTGGATGCCACCGCCAAACGACGTACCAAGGTCTTCGGCGGGCCTCTCCCCTACGAGCCGCCGGACTACCTTATTTTGTGAGGTTCTCAGCTTAGCCGAGACTGTAAAGTTTTGGGGCCGATCCATCGGGGGGAGCCATTGCTAGCTTTTTTTGCGGGTGCCATAAGATCTAGTAGCTTTTGCCGGGATTGGCGGGAAAATGCAGCATGACGTCCCCAAAAGAGCGAATTTTCTGAGTTGCGCTTATTCGGGGAAGCGAGGTTAACATCTGTGGCGGGAAGTCTCGGTACTTCCTCGCGAGCGCACCTTGAAAACCTCATGAGTTCAGGCTTTTCCGGGAGTAGGGTTGATCCCTACCTTTTCCCCGCAAGGGGAAGGGGTTGGATTTGGTGACAGATTGAGAACTGTCCTGGGGGTGTCTTGGGAAAAAGCCCAAGTTTACTAGACTGTAAATGTGATTTAGGGTACAGATTTATGACTACTGTCTCCGCTGCTGCTACCCCCGCTGGGACGACGCTGCTCGACATCTGGCAAGTCCTGGCCGAAAAGTTTGCCGATTACACTGCCCTCAGGGATCCCCATGCCCAGCCGGTCTTTGAGATTTCTTACGGGCAGCTCTTTCGCCGCATTCAGATCTTGGCTGCCGGTTTGCAGGCTTTGGGCATTCGGCCTGGGGATCGGGTGGCCATTTTTGCCGACAATTCCCCCCGCTGGCTGATGGCAGATCTGGCCACGCTGTTTACGGGAGCGGTCAATGTGCCGCGCAGCGCCGTGGCGGATCCGGCGGAGCTGGGCTACATTTTGCGCCATTCCGGCAGCACCGCTTTGATTGCCCAGGATGCGAAGACCCTAAGCCGGGTGCGGCCGGTTGTGCAGGAGCTGGGCCTGGAGCGGCTGCTGTTGCTTTCCGATGAAGAAGAGCCGGGGGTATTGAATTTTTCTCAGTGGCTGCAAAAAGGCCGGGAGCGCCGCTACGAGCCGCCGCGGCTGGAGCGATCCCAGTTGGCCACCATCATCTACACTTCCGGGACCTCCGGTCAGCCCAAGGGGGTGATGCTCAGCCACGGCAACCTCATGCACCAGGTGGAGAACTTGGGCGCGGTCGTACAGCCCCAACCGGGGAACAAGGTGTTGAGCATTCTGCCCACTTGGCACTCTTATGAGCGGGCTTGCGAGTATTTTCTCCTTAGTCGCGCCTGCACGCTGGTCTATACCAGCCCCCGCTTTATCAAACAAGATTTTCAACAGGAGCAGCCCCACTATCTGGTGGCGGTGCCCCGCATCTGGGAGACCGTTTACGAAGGGATCCAGCGGCAATTTAAGGAAAAAAGCCCCCTGATGCAGCGGCTGATCCGCACCTTGATGGCGGCCAGCGAAGGCTACGTGCTCGCCGGGCGGATTGCCGGCAACCGGTCGATTTTACACTACGGCGTCAGCCCGTGGGTGCGCCTGGGGGCCCGCCTGCAACAGGGGCTGCTCTGGCCTGTCCACCGCCTGGCCGATGCGCTGATCTACCGCAAGGTGCGGCAGGCTTTGGGCCCCAATTTTCAACAGGCCATCAGCGGCGGCGGATCCCTGCCCGCCTACCTGGATCTGTTTTACGAGGTGGTGGGCATTTCCATCCTCAATGGCTACGGCCTCACGGAAACCTCGCCGGTGCTGTGCGCGCGGCGTCCTGACAACAACGTGCGCGGCACGGCGGGCCCCCCCTTGCCAGGGACGGAGTTTCGCATCGTGGATCCGGAGACGCGGCAGCCGTTGCCCCCTGGCGAAAAAGGGCTGATCCTGGCGCGGGGGCCGCAGGTGATGATGGGCTACTACAACAATCCGGAAGCGACTGCCAAGGTGCTCAGCCCCGACGGCTGGTTTGAAACAGGGGATCTAGGCTGGCTCACTCCCGACGGCCAACTGGTGATCACCGGCAGGGCCAAGGACGTGATCGTGTTGCTCAACGGCGAAAATGTCGAGCCACAGCCACTGGAAGATGCCTGCCTGCAATCTCCCTACATCAGCCAGATTGTGATCGTCGGGCAAGACCAAAAGAAACTGGCCGCCCTCATCTACCCCAACCTCGATGCCCTTAAGGCTTGGGCCGCTGAGCAAGGGATCCCGGCTGCGGAGGCCGAGCTCTTGGGCCACCCGCAGGTGCGCACGTTGATTTTGCAGGAGGTGCGGGCCCGCATCCAAGAGCGTCCTGGCTACCGGCCCCACGAGCAAATTGCCGACTTCCGCTTTTTGCCAGAGCCCCTGAGCGTGGAAAACGGCCTCATGACCCAGACGCTGAAAATTAAGCGTAACCCGGTGGCCGAGCGCTACGCCCACCTCATCCAGGAGATGTATCCGACAGGGAGCTAAGTTTGGGATCCCCGCTGTTGCTCCAGGTAGCGCCGGAAGGTCTCCGGGGGAATGGCCCCCCGGTAGGCGCCGCAGTAGTAGAGGGTGAGCACCGCCTTGTAGGCCCAATCGGTCGGCACCACGTCTGGGAAGGGGCTGGGCAAGGTGTCTGCCTGGTTGGCGGCGCAGGCTTGCAAGATCTGCTCTGTAGTGAGCTGTTCGGCCAGATCGGGGGGCAGCTCCCGCAGGTTGGCCTGGGCAAAAGCCGCTCCAGATAGGCTCAAACTGGAGAGAGCTGCCCCCACAAGAGCTGGGGTGAAGAGGTGTTGCACTTTCATTGGGAAATGAACGACGAGGAGAAATCGGCCGGGTATGTCCCTTCTCTAGGGTAGTACGGACGAAAAGAGCGTTTGGATCTGGATAGAAGTCTCAGACGCTCTGTTCCCAGATTAAGATGCAAAAAACCCCGGAAGCAAAAGGAGGGGACAGGATCCCCGAACGGCCAATTCTCTCTTTACGGGGGTGATGAAGTGTTGAAAGCGCGATAGGTCGAGGCCGATGAGCTCATCCAAAAGGCCGAGTTTTGACAGCCTGGATCCGCCGGATCCAAAGCTAATCGATGCCTGTGTGCACTGTGGGTTTTGTCTGACCACCTGCCCCAGCTACCGCGTCCTCGGCAAGGAGACAGACTCGCCGCGGGGGCGCATCTACCAGATGGACGCCCTCAATCAAGGCCAAATCTCTCTCTCGGCAGCAGTGGTTTCCCATTTCGATACCTGCCTGGGCTGTCTGGCCTGCGTTACCGCCTGTCCTTCGGGGGTGCGCTACGACCGGCTGATCGCCGCCACCCGCCCGCAGATCGAGCGCAACCACCGCCGCAACCTTTGGGATTGGCTGTACCGCCAGTTCATCTTCTGGCTCTTCCCCTACCCGGCGCGGCTGCGGCCTCTGCTCTGGCCCCTTTGGCTCTACCAAAAAATGGGGGTCGGCGCCTGGATCCGCCAAGGGCTGGCGAAGGTCTCCCCGCGCCTGGCGGCCATGGAATCCCTCTTGCCCCCTCTTGAGGTGGGGCAACTGCTGCCCAAGCGCTACCCGGAGCGGATCCCGGCGGTGGGCGAGCGCCGTTTTCGCGTGGGGCTGATTCTTGGCTGTGTGCAGCGCCTGTTTGCCCCCCAGGTAAATGAGGCCAGTATGCGCGTCTTAACCCACAATGGCTGTGAGGTGGTGATCCCGCCTGTCCAGGGCTGTTGCGGAGCCTTGCCCCACCACCAAGGGCAATTGCAGCAGGCGAAAACTCTGGCCCGCCAGATGGTGGATGCTTTTGCTGTCTACGACTTGGATGCCATTCTCATCACTGCCTCTGGCTGCGGGCATACGCTGAAGGAGTACGGCCACATCCTGGGTGAGGATCCCCACTACCAAGAGAAAGCAGCCCAGTTTGCGGCCAAAGTCAAGGACATCCAGGAGTTTCTTGCTCAGGTGGGGTTGACCGCTCCTCTCCATCCGCTGCAGCCGGATCCCTTGGTGCTGGTCTATCAGGATGCCTGTCACATGCTGCACGGGCAGCGCCTTAGCCAGGAGCCGCGCCAACTGCTGCGGCAGATCCCGGGCCTGGAGCTGCGGGATCCTGTCGATGCCGCCCTCTGCTGCGGCAGCTCCGGCGTCTACAACCTGCTGCAGCCCGAGGTGGCCGACGAGCTGGGATCCCAGAAGGTGGCCAACCTGCTCAACACCGGCGCCCAGGGGATCGTCTCCGCCAATATCGGCTGCCGCCTGCAGCTCCAGAAGCACCTGCGTCTGCAAGGCAAGGCCGGGATCCCCATTTATCACCCGATGGAACTCCTGGATCGCGCTCTCCGACCGCCCACTCCTCCTTCTAGCTAGAGCTTGAGGGCGGCACGGGGATCATAGGACTGAACCCGCTGCAGCTTTTCGTAGAGCTCCCGCTCCTCCTCCGAAACACGGGTGGGCAAATAGATCTGAACTACCGCGTAGAAATCGCCCCGCTCTCCATTGCCCTTGGGAAAACCCCTCTCTGCCAAGCGCAACTTTCGCCCCGGCTGCATGCCGGGTGGGATCCGCAGCTTCACCACTCCATCCAAGGTGGGCACCTCCACCTGGGCGCCCAAGACGGCCTCGCTGGGGCTGATGGGCAAATCGCAGTAGACGTCAAACCCCTCAAGGCGGTAGAAGGGGTGCTCCTTCAGCTCGATCTTGAGGTACAGGTCGCCGGCGCCGCCGTTGGGTTTGGGGTGGCCTTGGCCGCGCAGGCGAATCCGCTTCCCTGGCGTCATCCCTGCTGGGATGTTGACCTCGAGCACGCGATCCCCGCCCACCCGTAGGCGGCGTCTGCCCCCTTCAAAAGCTTCGGGAATGGTGAGCTGGATGGTGGCCTCCGCATCGTAGTTGGCGTTGCCGGCGGAGCTACTGCTGCGATCCGCACCTGAGTTGCGCACCCGGCCCAGCAGTTGATCGATGAAGTCTTGAAAATCCTCAAATTGGCTGAAATCGACGCCACTGCCAAAACCGCTTCCCCCAAAGTCTTCGCTGAAGGAGCTGTCGCCAAAAGGGCTGCTGCTGTAAGGCTGGCTGTAGGTATCCCGCCGGTAGCGGAACCCGCCCTGCTGGTGGTACTGGCCAAATTGGTCGTATTGCCTGCGTTTGCCGGGATCCGAGAGAACTTCGTAGGCTTCGTTGATCTCCTTAAACTTCTCTTCGGCAGCTTTGTTGTTCGGGTTAACATCCGGGTGATATTTTCGGGCCAGGCGCCGATAGGCCTGCTTGATCTCGTCGGCGGTGGCCGTCTGGCTGACCCCCAAAATCTTGTAGTAGTCCTTGAAATTTTGCATGGAGGCGTCCGCAGGCAAGTCACTGAGAAGGGTCAGAAAACCAAGAGGCCAGGCATCAAGGGATCCCTCCCTCTGACCTGTTGACGAAAAGAGAAAGAGGCGGGCTAGACGCTATCGCCCATCCCGTCCCTCCCCATTATCGATGCTCCAGACAAAGGCGGGATCCGCCCTGCGGGCCCCAGGGGGATCCCATTGTCGTTACTTGCTCTCGGTGAAGTCGGCGTCGATGACGTCGTCGCTGCCGCCGGAGGTTGTCCCAGAGGTGGAGCTGGAAGCGGCGCCGGGCTGCTGATAGAGCTCGCTGCTCATGGCGTAGAGGGCCTCTTGCAGCTCCCGCTCTTTGCTCTGGATGGCGCTGTCGTCGTCCCGCTGGATGGCCTCCCGCAGCTCTCGCACCAGGGTCTCGATTTGGCTGCGCTTGCTGGCGGAGACCTTGTCTCCCAGCTCCTTCAACTGCCGCTCAGCCTGGTAGGCCAGCGAGTCGGCCTTGTTGCGGCGCTCGATTTTCTCGCGGCGGGCGCGGTCTTCGGCAGCGTATTTTTCCGCCTCGGCGATCATGCGCTCCACCTCTTTGCTATCCAGCGTGGAGGCGCCGGTAATGGAAATGCTCTGCTCCTTGCCGCTGCCCTTGTCTCTGGCCGTCACTTTGAGGATGCCGTTGGCGTCGATGTCGAAGGTCACCTCGATCTGCGGCACACCGCGGGGAGCCGGCGGGATCCCGTCCAGCTTGAAGCGGCCCAGGGACTTGTTGTCGCGAGCCAACTCCCGCTCCCCTTGCACCACGTGGATTTCCACCGAGGTCTGCCCATCTTCGGCGGTGGAGAAAATCTCCGACTTGCGGGTGGGGATGGTGGTGTTGCGCGGGATCAGCTTGGTGGCGATACCGCCCAGGGTTTCCACCCCCAAAGACAAGGGGGTGACATCCAGCAACAGCACGTCTTTGACCTCGCCCGCCAGCACGCCAGCTTGGATGGCAGCACCCACGGCCACCACCTCGTCGGGGTTGACAGTTTGGTTGGGCTCTTTGCCCAGCAGCTCCTTCACCAGCCGCTGCACCGCCGGGATGCGGGTGGAGCCGCCCACCAGCACCACTTCGTTGATGTCGGCCTTGGTGAGCTTGGCATCCCGCAGGGCCTGCTCCACCGGCCCTTTGCAGCGCTCCAGCAAGTCGGCGCAGAGGTGTTCAAACTGGGCGCGGGAGAGCTTCAACTCCAGGTGCTTCGGACCATCGGCCGTGGCGGTGATGAAGGGCAGGTTGATGGTAGTCTCGGAGACGCTGGACAGCTCGATCTTGGCCTTCTCGGCGGCTTCCGTCAGCCGCTGCAGGGCCTGCCGGTCTTGCCGCAGGTCGATCCCTTCCATTCGCTTGAACTCTTCGGCCATCCAGTCGACGATCTTCTTGTCGAAGTCGTCGCCACCCAACTGGGTATCGCCGCTGGTGGCCTTCACCTCGAAGACGCCATCCCCCACCTCCAGAATGGAGACGTCGAAGGTGCCACCGCCCAAGTCGAAGACGAGGATGGTCTCGTTGTTGCGCTTGTCCAAGCCATAGGCCAAGGAAGCCGCCGTCGGCTCGTTGATGATGCGCAGCACTTCCAAGCCGGCGATCCTCCCGGCATCTTTGGTGGCCTGCCGCTGCGAGTCGTTAAAGTAGGCCGGGACAGTAATGACGGCTTGGGTGACCGGTTGGCCTAGGTAGCGGCTGGCGTCTTCTACCAGCTTGCGCAGCACCATGGCCGAGATCTCTTCGGGGGCAAATTCCTTGTTCATGCGGGGTGAGTACAACTTGACATTGCCCCGCTCATCCCGCCGCACCTGGTAGGAGACCCGCTTGGCATCGACGTTCAGCTCATCGTACTTGCGCCCGATGAACCGCTTGACCGAGTAAAAAGTGTTCTCGGGGTTGAGCACTGCTTGGCGACGGGCCATCTGGCCCACCAGGCGCTCCCCATCTTTGGTGAAGGCGACCACCGAGGGTGTGGTGCGAGTACCCTCAGCATTGGCGATGACGGTGGGGACACCCCCCTCCATTACGGCGACAACCGAGTTGGTTGTGCCCAAGTCAATTCCTACAACTTTTCCCATCGGCTCCTTGTTCTCCTTTTGTTCAAGACGTGACCTCGGCTACCGCCGCCAGGCTGTATGAAGTAGCTTGGGCAGCCAATCCGTGAAAATTCAGCAGGTATTTAGCCGTTTCCTAGGTCGATCCTAACCAGCAGGGCATCTGGGTCAGGGCGAGAATGCCGCCCATTTCTGGCGACTGGAAGGCAGAACAGTTACGGATCTCCGTACCTGCCGCGGCCTTGCTTCCAGGACCGGTTGGGGCAAGGGCGGCTAGCTCTGGATAAGCTGCAGGGCTTCCAGGCTGCGGGCTACAACGGTTTCGGCCAAGGGCAGGTAGCCCATCTCTGCGGCCAGAGCTTGTCCCTCGCTGAGGGCCCAGCGCAGCACTGCCCGCAGGGCGTTGGCCATGGCGGGATCCCGATACTGGCGGTAGGCCAGGATCCAGGTGTAGGTGACGATGGGGTAGGCCCCCGCGCCGGCGGGATCGGGCACAAAAGCCCGCAGGTTGTCGGGCAGCTCGATTTCGCTCAGGGCCAGGGCCGAGGCTTCCGGGGTGGGGAGGACGAACTCGCCGCGGCGGTTTTCCAGGGCCGCCACCGACAGATCCAGGTCGCGGGCATAGACCGATTCCACATAGCCGATCACCCCTTCGCTGAGGAGCATCTGGGCGCTCATGCCTTCGTTGCCTTTCACCCCAATGCCCACCGGCCACTCCAGGGACATGCCGACGCCGATCTCGGAGGCCCAGGTGGGGTCGATGGCGGCCAGGTGGCGGGTAAAGGTGTCGGTGGTGCCGCTGCCGTCGGAGCGGTAGCAGACGGCGATGTGCAGGTCGGGGATCTCCAGGTCGGGGTTGAGGGCCAAAATCTGCGGATCCCGCCACTGGGTAATTTGGCCGCGGAAGATCTGCACCAACACCGAGCGGGACAGTTTGAGGCCGGAGCGGATCCCGGGCAGGTTGTAGCCGACGGCAATGCTGCCTGCCGTCATCGGGATCATGACCACGCCCCGCTTGACTTCGGCAATTTCGGCATCGGTCATGGCCACGTCGCTGGCGGCAAAGTCCACCGTCTGGTCGATAAATTGGCGGATGCCGGCGGCGCTGCCCACCGGCTGGAAGTTGATTTCGACTTTGGGATCCACCTGGCGGTAGTCGGAAAACCAGCGCAAATACAGGGGAGCCGGGAAGGTGGCCCCGGCCCCGTTGATCAACAAGGTCTCAGCGGCAAGCTGGCTGTCGGCAACAGGGCCAGCCTGCCCAGAACGGGATCCCCTTTGGCAGGCGCTCAGGCCAGCAGCAGCCAGCAACGACAGCAGCATTTCTCGGCGGCGAAGGCGGGGCAGTTGCACCATAGCTGAGGCGCTCCAAGCTCTCCGCCCCGATCCTTGTCTTGCCTACGGAGCCCTGTCAAGGGTGGCCATCCTGAGCTCTGGGAAGCACCAGAGGGGACAACCTTCCGCAAAAGGCAGCTTCTTCCCTCCACCAACTTGTCGCCGATCCTTGCAGGATTCGCTGCGCTCTTGGGCAACAGTTGGGATCCCAACCCCGCTTCTGGATCCAGAGTAAAAAACGAAGCTTGAGCGAGAAAAACAAAGAAAAACAGCGAAAAAAAGAGAACGAGAGAGTTGAGTTCTGCAGCAACTGCAGAGGGATCCTCAGGCCAAAGCCTTATCTGGCAAGGCTTAGCCGGTTTGGGGCCGGATCCCCCCTGCCTTGGAAAAATCTTGACATATCTTGGAATAGGGCAATATATTGTGGGTTCTGTGCAGAAATCCTGCGCTGTTCACATCTCGGTATCTGGGGGACTACTATGCCGACTTTGACTCGTTCTCCCTGGACACTGCGAGACAGCGAAAAGCTCTATCGCATTTCTGGTTGGGGGGATCCCTACTTCCGTATCAACGCCGCCGGTCATGTGGAGGTAACCCCAAAGGGCTCACAGCAGCAGGAAGGGGGCATCGACCTGTACCACCTGGTAACGGATCTGGTGGCGCGGGGTTTGCAGTTGCCTTTGTTGATTCGCTTTCCCGAGATCGTGGCCGACCGCATGCGGCGGATTTGTGAGAGCTTTCAGCAGGCCATCGAGCGCTTTGGCTACCCCAACGTCTACCGAGGGGTTTACCCGGTCAAGGTGAACCAGCAGCGCCACCTGGTGGAAGAGGTGGTCAAGCACGGCCGTGCCTACCACTTTGGCCTGGAGGCGGGATCCAAGCCGGAGCTGTTGATCGCCCTGGCTCTGCTGGATACACCTGGGGCTTTGTTGATCTGCAACGGCTACAAAGACCGCGACTTTATGGAAACGGCCCTCTTGGCCCAGCGGCTGGGGCGCACCCCCATCATCGTCCTGGAACGGCTGCAAGAGCTGGAGCTGGTGCTGCAAGCTGCCGACCAACTGGGCATTGACCCCATCTTGGGGGTGCGGGCCAAGCTGTCCGCCCAGGGCAGTGGCCGCTGGGGCACCTCGGCTGGGGATCGGGCCAAGTTCGGCCTCACGGCCACCGAGATGTTGCAGGTGGTGGAGCGGCTGCGGGAAGTCGGCAAGCTGCACTGTCTGCGCCTGTTGCACTACCACATCGGCTCGCAGATCTCGATGGTGAGCGTGCATGGGCGGGCCGTGCGGGAGGCCAGCCAGATCTACATCGAGCTGGTCAAGCTGGGGGCGCCGATGGGCTATCTGGATGTCGGCGGCGGCTTGGGGGTCGATTACGACGGATCCCAGTCCACCAGCCACTTTTCCCAGAGCTACAGCCTGGAAGATTACGCCGCCACCGTGGTGCAGACGGTGCTGACCGCCCTGCAGCCGCACGGGATCCAGCCGCCGGTGCTGGTGACCGAAAGCGGGCGGGCCCTGATGTCCCACCAGTCGGTGCTGGTCTTCGACATCCAGGATGTCAACGCCGCCAGCCCCTACCCCATGCCCACCCAGCTCACCTCCGATGCTGAGGTGATCCAAAAGCTGAACCAGCTCTACTACGAGATCCGGCCCGAGACCCTGGTGGCCGACTATCGCCGCTGCCAGGAGCTGAAAGAGGCCGCCCTGCGCCAATTTACCGAGGGATCCCTCAGCTTGCAGGAGCGGGCCGAGGTGGAGCGGCTGTTTTGGAACTGCTCCGACAAGATCTGCACCTTGGCCTACGAGCAGTACCAGGCAGGACAGCCCGTGGCTGTAGATCTCCTGGAGCTGGACGAGATGCTGGCCAGCATCTACTACGGCAATTTCTCCCTGTTCCAGTCCCTGCCGGATAGCTGGGCCATCGGCCAGGTCTTTCCCATCATGCCCATCCACCGTCTGGAGGAGGAGCCGCGCCAATGGGCTACCTTGGCGGATCTAACCTGCGACAGCGACGGCAAGATCAACCGCTTCTTTGGCGAAGACGGCCAAATCACCTCGGTCTTGCCGCTGCATGATCCCGACGGGCAGCCCTACCTGCTGGGGGTGTTCTTGGGAGGTGCCTACCAGGAGATCCTGGGGGATCTGCACAACCTCTTTGGCGACACCAACGCGGTGCATGTCCGCACCCGTCCTGGCGGCTATCACGTCTCCCAAGTGATCAAGGGAGACACGATTGCTGAGGTGCTGAGCTGGGTGCAATACACCAGCGAAGACCTGGTGGAAGCCCTGCACCACGCCACTGAAGCCGCGCTACAAAGGGGGCAGATCACTCTAGAGCAGGCTAGGGCGCTGCAGCAGCACTTTGAAGACAACCTGCGGGCCTACACTTACCTGCACCGCTAGCTGCCCCTCTGCCATCCCGGCTTTAGCTCGTGGGGGTGGTGGGGGTAGCTGAGATCTGCGCTGTCCTCAGTGCCGGGAGTAGGTCACGGAAGGGGTGGGCTCTATGGCCCCCTTTTTCTCATTGGACAGCTGCCGGCCTGAGCAGAGGTGCTCCTTACCCGGCAACCTGAGCTAGACACGGGTTTGATCCACAGCCAACCAAAAAAAGCAGCGTCACGCCAGCTATCCCTGCCCGCTGGCAACGTACTCTCAAGCCCGGCGAAGAAAGTTGACCAACGCCAACAAAACCAAAGCCCCAACGGTTGCCATCAACAATTTCCCCAGCAGACCTGTAGCCCATAAGCCGAGCAAGTTAAAAAGGTATTCTCCTACAACTGCTCCGCAAATGCCGACAATGATGTTACCGATCAGGCCAAAACCGTAGCCGCGCTGGATAGACCCTGCCAGCCAACCGGCAATTGCCCCGATCACTAGAGATCTCAGTACGCTTTCCATGCCCTTTGCTCCTTCTTTTCTCGAGACAAATCCACTCCACCTCCAGCTTCTTTCGAAGTCGAGACAGAGCCTGGCAGTGACATGATAACTGCAGGGATCCCTTGCTTTCCACGGCTCCCCAGCTCTACAAAAGGAAAGACTGGCAGGGTGAGATCTGCCAGCCTAGGTTAGTTCCCTGGAAGTGAGCTGAGAGCGTCGTTGCCAACGACTTCAACCCAGTTCCAGTCTCTGCCGTTTCCCCCCCCCTCCCGAAGTGATCCGGATCACGCGGCAAAGGTTCTTTAGAAGCGGCCCTGCTCCCCACCTCTGACCGACAAAGGTCAAAGCAATGGAGGCAGAGCCCTAGAACAAGGGCAATTGCTGCTCTTCCCAGTCGGCGGGGCTTGGAGGATCCACCTCCTCCTCGTTGGCATTCCCTTCCGGCAAGGGATCTGCTGCTTCCGCCAGCAACTGACGGGCAGCCGCCAGCAACTCGTTGCGCAAGGGGGCCAGATCGCTGCGGTCGGCCAGATAGTGCTCCAGGGCCGTCAGGGGCTCTAGACAACTGGGATCCAGGGCCGGCAGGCGAATGCGGCTGGGGCTGACCACGTCTGGGACGAGAGTATAGCTGAAGGCAGGGGCGAGGGCCTGGTGCAGGGTCCGCTCGTCAACGCAATCGAGCTGGTCAGGGCGGAGGCGGTAGATCAGGCGCAGGATGGAGCCGGGTACAGGGGCCTTGGCAATGGCCTCCAGCAGTTTGGCCTGCACCTCTTGGGGGGGATAGGGGGTGAGATCAAGGCGGATGGAGTGAAAGGTGCGGGTGGGCAAGGGCAAAAATTCGTAGCTCGCCCCCGTGGCCGTCACCTCTGCCAACACACAACCTTTTTCCTCTTGTTCCTCCCCAAAGTCGACTCGCTCAATGCTGCCGGGATAGATTACCAAGGGATCCCGACACAACACCTGGTGACGGTGCACATGACCCAAAGCCACGTATTGGTAGGCGGGCCGCGCCAGCAGCGACAGGGGCACCGTCACTCCCTTGCCCACCGAAAGATGCCGCTCCGTCCCGTAGCGGGCTGTATCCACCATCACATGGGCCAACAAAATCGCCGGGATCCCTGGCTGCAAAGTGCGGATCTCCCCTTCCAGAGCCAGATCGAGGCGCTGCAGGAGCTGCTGAGTGAATACTTCGGCATTGAGATCCAGGCTCTCCTGGCGGGCAAGCAGGGTGGAGCGGTTTAGCCAAGGCAAGGTGGTCACCTGCACCGGGCCGCTGCGAGTTTCAATCCAATGGGTCTGCAGCCGATCCCCCACAACGAATCCCGCCACCCCCAGAGCGCGGTAGATGGCCAAGCTGTTGCCCTCTTGCCCCTGCCCGTACTGGTCGTGGTTGCCCACCAAGAGAACGGTCGGGATCCGGGCATCGGCCAGGCGGCGAAATTGTTGGGCAAAGAGCTCTTGGTGCAGCGGCGGCGGCGTCGCGTCGGGAAAGGCATCGCCCCCAAACAGCACCAGATCCACAGCCTGATCGAGGGCATGATCAATGCATAGGCGCAAAGAAGCGACAAAATCCTCCAAACGCGTGTTCAGCCCCGTAGCTGGGTTGATGGAGCCGTAGGCCAAGCCACTGCCCAAATGAATATCGGAAAAATGCAGCAGCTTCACCATCTCAAGCAGCCTTGAAGCCCTTCCATCCGTTGCCCTCACTCCTGCCCGCCGTTTGCCTGCCTTGCCAACTTTTGGATTGGCACCCCACTCGGAGTCAGATGAGGAATCCCCGCTGAAGCTAAGCCTGTCGGCGCGGCCTGGCTCGATCCAAACGCAAAGGTCGGCCCATAAATTCCTGGCCGTTGGCGACGTCGATGGCCTCCTCTTCCTCGGCCTCCGTGGCCAAATCCACAAACGCGAAGCCCCGTGTCTGGCCCGTTTCTCGGTCTATCGGGATTGTAACCGACTTAACGTTCCACCTCTGCTGGAAGAAAGCTGCTAGCTCTTCTGTTGAGGCTTTATAGTTTAGGTTTCCCACAAAAATGGTCATGGCAATTCAAGCAAAGCAAGGCGCGAATCGGAAAGAGCGGCAACCAAAGCTCAAGGTACTTCACTTTTATCACGGGGCCCCGCCTAATCGCACAACATGACAGGATGTAAAGGGATCGCCGCTCAAAAATCTTCGCACTTTCCCATCCAAAATGTGCTTTTGTCAAACTTTACGGGCGTGTACTTTTCCCGCTCCTTTGTTGAGTTTCCCCTCCAGCTCTGGCTCGACCGGTATCCGGAGGCCCTTGTCGTTTTGTTGCAACTTGTTAAACTAGATTGTTAAGATATGTATTGTCCTGCTTGCAGTGCTTGTTGGGAGCAGCGCTGGGATATCCTAGCGCGAGTCTCTCACCTACCCTAAGAGTCTCAAGGTGACGACAATGGAGGAAACGCTAGGTCTCTCTCTGGAGCAAGAATTTCGCCAGCGGGCTTTCGAGACGCTGGTAGCTCGCATGAGCCCTGAGCAGGCCAAGGACATCCTGGTCAAGCTGCACAAGCAAATGCTGTTGCAGGAGGCCACCTACCGCCAGTTGCTGCGCCATTCTCTTGAGGTTTGATGCACGCCCTTTCGTTTCCCACCTGGTGGATTCACATTGCCAGCGTCTTGGAATGGCTGGCGGCCATTGTTTGCGTGTGGCAGTTTGGGGAGCGAACGGGCCGGCCAGAGTGGCGCGGCTTGAGCTGGGCGATGTTGCCTGCTCTGGTGGGGGCAATGTGTGCCATTACCTGGCACTGGTTTGACAACGATCCCGCCCTCAACTGGGTGGTAACTGCCCAGGCGAGCTTGACACTTCTGGGCAATTGCACTCTGGCCTGGGCTGCCTACCGCATTTGGCGGGCGGAGCAGGCGGATCAGTCCCTTGGGAGGAGGGATCCAAGCTAGGCGATGGACAGTTTGTTTGCCCTTTCTCTATTTCCCTATTTGGCCTTCTTGTTTTTCCTGTCGCGGCTCCGCCGGATCCCGCGCCTGGCTTTGATCGGGTTTTGGCTGCTGCTACTGTTTGTGGCCGTCAGCATCCCGGCAGGGTTGTATGCCCAACTGCATTACGGCACTTCCCTGGCCAATGTGGATCCCTTGCATGGGGGAGCAGAGGCTTTCCTCACCCTCTCCAACATTCTGGTGGCCCTGGGCTTCAAGCAAGCCATTGACCAACAGGGATCCCCAGAGGTCGAGGAAGACAGCTCCGAGTTGTATTGACCTTCTCCCCAGTCCGGATTCTTTCTCGCTTGTCGCGAGCTACAGGGGCGGGAGACTGCCATATGTTTGTGGGGGAGGCCATAACCCCAACCTGGACCTAAGCCCAGATACTGACAACGCTGCACCCTCCCCAAACGGGGTGGGGCTGGCGAACATGGCATAGAAGGCGGCTGATCCCCAGCCCCCCTTGCATCCTCCCGTATACGGGGGGAAAGGGGGAGGACGGGGCCTGCGCCGCCAAGGTTTTGGTGATTGCAAACAAGCCCGAGCCAGTCCTTCGGCCCTACCCGCTGCCGAGCCCAAGCACTCCGTGCTGCTGACGCAACTATTCCCAGCTTCTCTGGCAGAGGCAGAGGGGAGCTGAACAGCAGACGCATCGCTTCGGCACGGCTTGGACTGAATGTAGAATGGAAGTCCAGACGGGATGTCTGCTGTTGTTTATTCTGAGAGACCTGCCGGATGGTGGCCACCCTTTCTGTCCCCAAAGCCAAGCTGAAAAACCCGCCTCTGCGCATCCATCGCATGGGTGACAAGGTGCTGCGGCAGCCGGCCAAGCGCGTCAGCCAGGTCAACGACGAGATCCGCCAGTTGGCGCGAGACATGCTGCAGACGATGTACAGCGCCGATGGCATTGGCCTGGCAGCTCCCCAGGTGGGCATTCCCAAGCGCTTGATTGTGGTAGATCTCTATCCCGATAAGCCGGAAGTGCCACCGCTGGTGCTGATCAACCCGGAGATCCGCGAGTACCTCGGCGAAGTTGTAGCCGGCCAGGAAGGCTGCCTTAGCATTCCGGGCGTCTTCTGCGAGGTCATGCGGCCGCAGGGGGTGGTGGTTTCGTTTAAGGACGAAACCGGGCGGCCCCGCACCCTCCAAGCCGACGACCTGCTGGCGCGGGTTATCCAACACGAAATCGATCACCTCAACGGTGTGCTGTTTGTGGATCACGTGGAAAACGAGCTGCTGTTGGATCAGGAGCTGCGCAAGCACGGCTTCCAGATGCAAGATGTGCAGCGCAAAAACAGCACACTTGCCACCCCTCCACCGAAACCTCGCTAGGTCATTGCCGCAGGCGCTGCGCCAAGAGCTGTTCTTCTAGAGCAGCAATGCGGTTGTAGGCAGCGGTTAGCTGGGCGCTCAGGCGCTGGATCTGGGCTTCAGGAGCAAGTTCATACGCCGGGCTGCGGTTGCTTACTACAGGGGGATCCTCCTCCAGCAAAAAGTTGTGGCTCCCATCTTCCACCAAGTCTGAGGTGAGAACGCTGTAACGGGAGGGGGCGGGGGCATTTTTTTTAGCCTCCTGCTTTGCCAGGAGAGCAGCCGCCACCTGCTCCGGCATCCGCTCGATGGCAGCTTTCAGCTCCTGAATTTGCAACTCCAGACGCTCAAAATAGTGCTGCAAGGTTTCGCTCATAGCTGCCCCGGTTCTGACTCTTTACTTTCATTGAAAGAGATAAGTTCTCGCTCCTCCCCTTCTTCCCCCAGATCATTTAACGATTACGCGGTTGGAGCACTAAAGTCGGCTTCAGGAGTTTGCCCTATCAAGCCAGTCCTGCTGGCTGGCGTCGGCCACAATTGAGACAGGCTCTCTCCAAAGTTTTTTCCAGAGCAGGTTCCTCTCTATTTCCAGGCAAAAAATGCAGGATGCGGTTCCCCCCTCGTCACAACAGGGCTATACCTTGCCCGTGTTTGCGGTGGCTGCTGCTAAAGCCGCTCTCCGCCGCCTTCTGGGGATCCCTTTGGAGCAGGACGGCGCTCATCCTGTCATTGCAGTGCAGGTGGAGCCCCAGTTCCCTGATGTTTGCATCCGGATCCCAGTGGAGCAGGTGGCTGCTCTCTCGGAGAACACCGCTTTGGCCATTACCCGTTCGGATCCCGGCCCTCATCTGGATCTCACCCGCAACACGCCGGTCTGGGCCTGGGTGGGCTTGGAGGAACGGGATCCCGCCACTCCGCCTTTGCTCCTGGAAGCGGGAGAGGGGCTGGGGCGGCATGCTGATGGCAGCCCGGCCATCTATGCTTACGCTCGGCGCCTGTTTGAGATCAATCTTTCGCCTGGGATCCCGGATGGGTATCGCCTGCGGGTGCGCATCATCTTGCCGGAGGGAAAACTCTTGGCGGAGCGGACTTCCAATGCGGCGTTTGGGGTGCTGGAGGGACTGGCTCTCTTGGGAACGCGGGCCGAGGTGGAGCCTTCTGCCAGTGCCGAGAGCCTGGAGCGGGCCCGCCGCGAATTGCAACAGAAATTGGCCAACCACCGGCATCTGGCCTTTTGCGTGGGCAGCCATGGGCAGCAGGTGGCCTTGCGGCAAGGGATCCCAGCAGAACAAATTCTACTGGTGGCCAATTGGATCGGGCCGCTGCTGGTGGAAGCGGCATTGCGAGGGGCAGACTCGATTCATTTGATCGGCTACCACGGCAAGTTGATCAAGCTGGCGGGGGGCATTTTCACCACTTCCAGCCATGTGGCCGATGCCCGCCTGGAGATCTTGGCGGCAGCCCTCATCCGCTGCGGGGGAACAGCCGAGCAGGCGCGGCAGGTGCTGGAGCTGAGGACGGTAGAGGCAGCGGTGCAGTATCTGAAGGATCTGGGCTGGGCAGAGCCGGTGCTGCAGGAGCTTTCCCGACAAATCCGCCAGCGGGCGACAGCCTATGTGCAAAAGTATGCCGCTCGATCCCTGCCGGTGCAGGTAACCCTGTTCGATCGCCAGGGCCAGGTCTGCGCTCAGGCGGGGATCCCAGGTCGTCTCGATTGAGACAAGGACGCCGCCACCCTACCCCAATCCTGATATGGCTCCCTTTTCAGGGAAAAAAGCGAGCAAAAGAAAGCTGGAGAAGCAAAGCCGCTCCCCCAGCTCCTGCCCATCGAAGTCAGTTTGGCACTTGGATCCCAGTCCTAATTCCCGGCAATCCTAACCGTATCCACCCGCCAGCGAGTGGCTCTGCCAGAAGTTGTGCCAGAAGACCGATAGCGGAAGGCAATGTAAACACGGCCAGGAGGTTGGATCCCAGATAGAGAAATGTTTCCAGAATCCACAAATTGGCCTGTAGAGGGATTGGGAATCGTCAGGGCCGTCCAAGTGGCTGCCTGCACCGCCGCCGGAGTGCCCGCACCGTTGTAATCGGTGGAGTAAAGAACGCTTAGTTGCGGAAAAGGAACGCCGCTATCGGTAAAGGAACTCTGATTGCGGAAGGTCAGAACCGGGTTGTTGGCCGAAGCCAGGTTCAGAGGCGGAGTAATCAGCCAATCATCACCCGGTTGCTGGCCGCCGAAGGCGTTGGCCTCGGCATAGGAATTGACGCAGCGCCAAGAGCGGGTGGTGTCGCCATCCACATCCACAATCTGCCAGCCAGCGGGAGCGGGGTTGCAGTTGTCAAAGTCTTCGGTTAGAGGCAGGTTAACTGGAGGAGGTGTTGGTGTTGGAGTTGGCGTGGGCGTTGGGGTCGGCGTGGGTGTCTGGGGCGGGATTGGCGTTGGGGTCGGGGTGGGTGTTTACGGCTGGGTTGACGTTGCCTTGGGGGTGATTGTCATGCGGACGTGGACGGAGTCGTGGTCCGTAT
>NZ_JANSHP010000004.1:0-23719 GCF_047502605.1 Synechococcus sp. RC10A2 | reverse complement strand
TTCTCTCCTTCCTCTTGAATACCTGTACCCTATTTTAAATTAAAAGGCTGTAAGGGAGATAGGCTTCATAGCTGTGCTCCCCAGAGCCGATTAAGTGAGTGGCATTGAGGTTCTCAATTCTGGGGTGGAACTCTTTGATCGGCTTGATCCCACAGGGGCTGCGGTTGAGGGAAGGTACTTTGAAGACGTAGGCCAGAACCAAATCGTCTTCATTGTAGATATTGACTAACTTTCCAGTGATATTTTCTACGTGTAAACTCCAGTTCTTATCGGCTTGTCTTCTAACGGCACCGCTGAGCAAGATAACATCTTTAAGACGTCGATCGGCAGTCTGTGGCCAACCGCGCATGATGTAGTAGGCTACCCTCGCTCCCAAAGAAAACCCCATCAAGGTAATTTGCTTTTCTGGCAGAGCAGAGAGCAGGGGGTAGGCGTAGTCCAGTCCCACTTGCTTGGCCTTGGCTTTGTGAGCTTCCCAATGGGCAAGTAGTCCTACCCCTAGCTTCAGGGCAGATAAAGTCAAGTTTACAGGACTGGAAGCGTCCCACCAGAGGTAGTACAGGGATCCCCGCCATCCGGCACGTCGGAGCGTTTCCCACAACAGTCTTTTTTTTCCAAGGTTGGGTTTCACCTTCGCTGAGAAAACCGTTGATGAAAACCAGGGCTTCGTCCCAGCCCCGGGAGGGCTCAATAGGGATCAGATAAGGCTCATGGTGGACAACTTCTTCAACAAGAGTTTCTGTAACCTTCTGGCCAACTTGGAAAGTGGCTTTGCCGGTTTCAGCAAGAATTTCTGCGGCTTTTTGGGTGGTCTCGATACCCGTACCAATGACAGTTTGCGCAACGGCCCCGCTAACCTGGCCGACAAACTTGCCTGTATCGAAGACTACGTCTACAACTTTTTCGCCAATCTGGGCAGGAGCTTTGAAGACCGCCTCAAAAATGTCTTGCATGGTCAATGACACCCCCTGAGAGCTGAGACCAGTATTACCCGCGCCGCATGGCGGTAACCCCCGTGGGATCCAGCACTTTGCCGCGCTCTACCTCGGCATGGATGAGGTAGCGATCGCCACACTCCATCCAACTTTTGACACGGCACTCCAGGTAAGCCAGGGCATCCAAAAGGATCGGGCAGCCATTTTCGGCAGTGGCCGTGGCCAGGCCGGCAAAGCGGTCTTCGCCAGGGCGTTGAGGCCGTTGAAAGTGTCGCTGCAGGCTGCTGCTTTTGCCCTCCCGCAGGATGTTGAGCACAAAGGCCGCTTGCGGATGGGTGAGCAGTTCTGCCTCGCTTTCCCTGCTCACGGAGAGGGTGAGGCCGGGGGGATTGAAGCTGGCCTGGGCCACTGACCAGGTGAGAAAGCCGCGCGGGATCCCATCCTGCAAGGCGGTCACCACACAGAGGGATCCCACCACTCGGCTGAGGGCCTGCGCCAGCCGATCCGCCTGAGTTTCAACACCGCCTTGGCGGGGGGCACGAGCTCGCTTGGCCTTGCGCAGGGCTTGGGCAAATTGGGATCCCGCCTCTTGGCAAGCTTCCAAGATCTCGGCGGTGGGCTTAAACTTGGCGCGGATCGTCTCAAACCCCAAGGTAAAGCCGGCATTGAGCAACTTGCTCTCGATGAGATCCACGGCCTCGCCGCTCCAGCCATAGGAGCCGAAGACCCCGGCCAGCTTGCTGGTGGGAACGGAAGAGAGAATCAGGCCCAGGGCTGTTTGGATCTGGACCGGGGGATGGCCGGCCAGGGTTGGCGAGCCGATGATGAACCCCTGGCAGCGCTCCAAGGCCTGGGCGATCTCTTCAGGGGTGGCCCACTCGCAGTTAATCCGCTCCACCGTAACTCCCGCCCGCTCCAAGCCTTGGGCAATGGCTACCGCCATCAAGCCGGTGTTGCCGTAGGCGGAGGTGTACAGGAGGGCCACCCGCTGCTCCAAGGGATCCTCTTCGCACCAGAGCTGGTAGTCCAAGCGCAGCCGCCGCAGGCTGTGGCGCACGAGGGGCCCGTGGGCAGGAGCGTAGATCTGGGCGGGGAATTCCTCCAGCTTGGCCAGGGCTGCCTTGACCTGGGGCGCTTGGTTGCGGTGGAGACAGTCGAAGTAGTAGCGGCGATCCTCGCTCAGTTGCCGCCAATGTTCATCGAATACCTGCTCGTCGCAGACATGGGCGCCAAAGAGCTTGTCGGTAAAGAGGATCCCGGTGGCCGGATCGTAGGTGCAGAGGGCATCGGGGTGGCGGGGCGTGGGCACCGTGCGCAAGTGCAGCTCATGGCCCTCTCCCAGATCCAGGCGATCCCCATCTCGGATGACCCGCAGGCGAAAGGACTGATTGCTGCCGTAGGGAATGCCAAAATCGGCGGCCTCCTCTTCGTCGCGGCCAGGAGGGGGGGACTCCCTGCCTTCAAAAGCTGCCCGCAGGGTAAGGGATCCTGGCTTAGAGCAGAGCACCACTGCGTAGGGGGCCAGCGGCAGAAGCGCCTTGAGGGTGGCGATGCGGTTGAAGTTGACGTGGCTGAGCAGGATAAAGTCCAGCCGCTGCAGGTATTGGTGCTGGGCCAGCTCCTCCAGAAAGATGTCCGTAAACGACTCCCCCGGCGGATCGATGAGCAGGGTTTGGCGGGCCTGGATGAGGTAGCTGTTGGCCGTGGTGCCCCGCTGCCGGGCATATTCCAGCTCAAACTTGAGGCGATCCCAGGTGCGGGAGCGCAAAACCAGAGTGGACGGGCCAATGACGGCCACTTGAACATCGCGAGTGGGAGTTTTGCTCGCCATAGCAGTCTCCAGGGGGCCTCTGTCCCCACCTTGCCACGAAACTAGGGAAATGGGGACCCCTTTTCCTCTATGGAAAGCTTCGAGAGCTAACGTAGAATTTGTCCATTCCCTGGGAGTGTTTGCGATGGCCCAAGCTTCTGGATCCGCCGGTGCTTCTGCTACGGCCTGGCATAGCCTCCCTCTTCCTGCTGTTATCCAGAAGTTGCAGACCGATCCCGATGCTGGCCTGACTACCCAGCAGGTGATCCAGAGGCAGCGGGAATACGGCCCCAACGAGCTAATCTCCTCTCCTGGACGCAGCGCCTGGCAGCTTTTCCTCGACCAATTCCGCAACGTCATGCTGCTGATGCTGATCGCCGTGGCGGCGATCTCAGCGACTCTGGACTTGCAGGAAGGCGAGTTCCCCAAAGATGCTCTGGCCATTCTGTTGATCGTCGGCCTCAACGGTCTGCTGGGCTACTTACAAGAAAGCCGGGCGGAAAAAGCGCTGGCGGCCCTAAAAAAGCTGGCCTCCCCCAGCGTGCGGGTGCAGCGGGACGGCCTGTGGCAGGAGATCCCCGCCAACCAATTGGTGCCAGGGGATCGCGTGCTCCTGGAAGCCGGGGTGCAGATCCCGGCCGATGGGCGCTTGGCGGAAGCAGTCAACCTGCAGGTGCGGGAGGCGGCCCTGACAGGGGAGGCGGTACCGGTTAGCAAGCAGGCTGACTGTGTCCTCCCCGAAGACACGGAGCTGGGGGAACGGCGCAACATGGCCTTCATGGGCACCGAGGTGTTGCAGGGGCGCGGGATCCTCTTGGTTACCGCCACCGGTATGAACACGGAGCTGGGCAAGGTGGCCGCCCTGCTGCAAACGGTGGAAAACGAGCCCACCCCCCTGCAGCGGCGCATGAGCCAGCTGGGCAACGTGCTGGTGTCGGGATCCCTGGCCTTGGTGGCGCTGGTGGTGATCGTGGGGCTGCTGCAGGCCGGCAGCATGGCGCCTTTCACCTCGCTGCTGGAAATCTCTCTCAGTATGGCCGTAGCCGTGGTGCCGGAGGGGCTGCCGGCCGTGATCACCGTCACCCTGGCCATCGGCACCCAACGCATGGTGCGCCGCAACGCCCTCATCCGCCGCCTGCCGGCTGTAGAGACCCTGGGATCCGTCACCACCATCTGCTCCGACAAAACCGGCACCCTCACCGAGAACAAGATGGTGGTTACCGACATCCTCACGCCGGAGCGCCACTACCAGGTCAGCGGCAGCGGCTACATCCCCAAGGGATCCTTCTACTGCCGCGGCCAGCCCATTGATCCCCAGAGCGCCCCGGATTTGCAGGCCCTTCTCAGGGCGGTGGTCTTCTGCAACGATGCCCTGTTGCAGGCCAGTCTTCCAGCCCAACGGGGCGCTGCCCCCACCTGGTCGATCCTAGGGGATCCCACCGAGGCCGCCCTGCTGGTGGCTGCTGCCAAGGCCAACCTGCAGAAAGCTTCCCTTCAAGAGCAGCACCCGCGCGCGCAGGAGATCCCCTTTAGCTCGGAACGCAAGCGCATGAGCGTGGTGGTGCAGGAGGAGGGCAGCTACCGCGTCTACGTCAAGGGATCCCCGGAGCTGGTGCTGGAGCAGTGCGCCCAGATCCAAAAAGGCGGAACCTGGCAGGAGCTGTCAGAAGCCGAGCGCCAAGCCATTCTGGCTGCCAACAACCGCCTGGCGGCCCAGGGCATCCGGGTTTTGGGGGTGGCCACCCAGCAGTTGCAGCGGATCCCGGAGAACCTGGAGGAGATCGAGCGCAACCTGGTGTGGCTGGGGCTGGTGGGCATGTACGATCCGCCGCGGCCCGAAGCGCGGGAAGCAGTAGCCCGCTGCCGCCAGGCCGGCATCCGCACCCTGATGATTACCGGCGATCACCAATTGACCGCTGTGGCCATTGCCCGCGAGCTGGGCATTCTCGACTCGGAGGGCCAAGCCATTGACGGGCGCACCCTCTCTCGGCTCAGCTTTGAGGAGCTGCTGCAGACGGTGCAAAGGGTCAACGTCTATGCCCGTGTTGCCCCCGAACACAAGCTGCGCATCGTCCAAGCTCTGCAAAAACAAAACCAGTTTGTAGCCATGACCGGGGATGGGGTCAACGACGCCCCTGCCCTGCGCCAGGCAGATATTGGCATTGCCATGGGCATCACCGGCACCGACGTCAGCAAAGAGGCCAGCGACATGGTGCTGCTGGACGACAACTTCGCCACCATCGTGGCGGCCATTGAAGAAGGGCGGGTGGTCTACAGCAACATCCGCCGTTTCGTGAAATACATCCTGGGCAGCAACATCGGCGAGGTGTTGACGGTGGCTGCTGCCCCTATCTTGGGCCTAGAGGACGTGCCACTGACGCCCCTGCAGATCCTGTGGATGAACCTGGTAACCGACGGCCTGCCCGCCCTGGCCTTGGCGATGGAGCCAGCAGAACCAGGGGTGATGCAGCGCCCCCCCTTCAACCCCAAAGAGAGCATCTTTGCCCAAGGGCTCGGTGCCTACATGGTGCGCATCGGTGTGGTCTTTGCCATCTCCACGATCCTGATGATGGCCATCGTGGAAGCCTATATCCCCCACTGGCGCACGATGGTCTTCACCACCCTGTGCATTGCCCAGATGGGCCATGCCCTGGCAGCCCGCTCCAACGACAAGCTGACCCTCGAGATGAACCCCTTTTCCAACCCCTACCTGCTGGGGGCCGTGTTGGCCACTTTGCTGTTGCAGTTGGCCCTGCTCTATGTGCCCTTCCTGCGCAACTTTTTCGGGACAGAAGAGTTGACCCTTCCAGAACTGCTCATTTGCCTGGGCTTTAGCACGGTGGTGATGGTCTGGGTGGATCTGGAAAAACTCTACCGCCGCTGGCGCCAGGGATCCCGCCCAACCCCTTGAGAACAAAAGCGGGGAATCCTGCCCTGCCAAAAACGAGCTCTTCCGATGGGGTAGGGGCACTTTTTCCGCAAATTAGCTGAGCTACCGCGTAAAGACTAAGGAATACTCTGGAAAGAGCTGCCGCAAAGCGGGCAGGGAAGAGAGGGCTTTGCTCAAACGCAAGGAGCTGGGAATAAGATGACACCGCTGGGCTGGGCTAGCCTCACGCTTCTGGGTATTGTCTTAGCTCTTTGGGCTCTTCTAAGGTTCGGCTGGCGCTGGCGGCGGATCAAGGGATCGCTGGCAACTTCAAGCCCGGAGGCCCGTTTCCGCGCGGCTCTAGAGGCCAGCCTGGATGCCATCTATCTCTTGGAGGCGCTGCGGGATCCCCATACCGGCGAGATCATCGACTTTGTCTTTGTGGATGTCAACGCCAAAGGGGAGGAGCTAATTTCCCGCCGCCGCGAGGAGATCCTCGGCCAGCGGCTGTGCGAGCTGCTGCCCATCAACCGCACGGGGGGCTTTTTTGAAAAATACAAGCGGGTGGTGGAAACCCGCACCCCCCTGGAAGAGGAGTTCCCCATCTCCGGCCAGCCGGGCCTAAAAGCTCGCTGGATCCGCCACCAAGTGGTGCCGGTGGGGGATGGGATCCTCATCACCAGCCGCAACATCACCGAGCAGGTTGAGAGAGAGCAGGCGCTGCAGGAAAGCGAGTCCCGCTATCGCGCCCTCTACGAGGCAATCCCAGACATGATTTTGGAGATTGCTGCCGACGGTCGCATCCTCGACTGCAAGCCGCCCCGCTACTTCGCCACTCTGCGCCCCCCCGAGGACTACATTGGCCGTCGGCTCCAGGAGATTTTGCCTGCTGCGTTGAGGGAGCAATGCGAGGTTCTGGGAAGGCGGGCTCTGGCCAACCAGAGCATCGAATACCTGGAGTACGAGATCGAGCTGCCAGGCGGGGTGCGGCAGTATCAGAGGGCCTGTATCGTTGCCCACGGCAGCGAGAAGCTCTACGTCCTGGTGCGGGATATCACCGAGCGCAAGCGGGCCGAGCTGGCTCTCCAAGCCGCTGAGGAAAAGCAAAAGGCCATTTTGGCGGCCATCCCAGATCTCATCTTTCACCTCGATAGCCAGGGCATTTGCCTGGGAGTGAGCTGCGGGCGGGAGGTGCGGCCCTACGGCCTGCCAGAAACTTACCTGGGGCGCTCACCCCAAGAACTCCTGCCGCCGGATCTGGCGGAGCAGCGGCTTGCCTATATTCGCCAAGCCCTGGCCACCCAGACCCTGCAGCGCTACGAGCAAAGCCTGGAAATCGACGGCAAGGTGCGCCACGAAGAGGTGCGCATTGCCCCCCTAAACGAGCAAGAAGTAGTGCTCATCATCCGCGACATCACGGAGCGGGTGCAGGCGCAGCAAGCCCTGCAGGAGAGCGAGCAGAAGTTCCGCGCCCTGTTTGAAAATGCGTCGGTAGCCATTCTCATCCGCCACGCCGAGACGGGCGAGATCTTGGAGGCCAACCCGCGCGCCCTTGTCGCCTATGGTTTTTCCAGCCTGGAGGAGCTGCGGGCCTTCGACGCCTCGGAGCAGTCCCCCTATCGCCGGGCCCTGCAGGGGGAGGAGTTCTCGCTGCAGACCTACCTGGAGCAGGCCCGCCAACAGGGATCCGCCCGCTTCGAGTGGCACTGGCAAGGTCGAGATGGCCGGGAGGTTTGGGAAGACGTTTTTGTCCAGCCGCTGGTGCTGCGCGGGATCCCTTGCTGGGTGTTTACCGCCGTCGATATCACCGCCCGCAAGCAGGCAGAAGCCGAGCTGGAGCAATTTTTCTCGGTAGCTTTGGATTTGCTCTGCATTGCCGACAAGGAGGGGTATTTTCGCCGCCTCAACCCGGCCTGGGAGGCCGCCCTGGGCCGTTCCCTCGAGGAGCTGCAGCAGCATCCCTTCTGGGAATGGGTGCACCCGGAAGATCTGCCGGCCACGCAGCAAGCAGTGCAAAAGCTGCTGGAAGAAGGGCGTCTGGATGGCTTTGTCAACCGTTACCGCACCCAAGACGGCAGCTACCGCTTTATCGAGTGGCGCGCTTCTTTGGCGGGATCCCTGGCCTACGCCGCCGGGCGGGACATCACCCTGGCCAAGCAGGCCCAAGAGCAGATGAAGGCGGCTATGGAAGCTGCCGAGGCGGCCAACCGCGCCAAGAGCGAGTTCCTGGCCACCATCAGCCACGAGATCCGCACGCCCATCAACGCCATCATGGGCATGGCCGGCCTGTTGCTGGATACCTCTCTCGATGCCCAGCAGCGGGATTGGGTGCAGACCATCCGCTACGGCAGCGAGGTGCTGCTCAGCCTCATCAACGACATCTTGGATTTTTCCAAGATCGAGTCCCAGAAGCTGGAGCTGGAGGAAACGCCCTTCTCCTTGTCCCAGCTCATGGAGGAGCTCTTGGATCTCATGGCCGCCCAGGCCCAGAGCAAAGATCTGGAGCTGGTGGCCTGGGTGGATCCGGCCCTGCCGGCCACCCTGGTCGGGGATCCCAACCGCCTGCGCCAGATCCTGGCCAACCTCCTCAGCAACGCCATCAAGTTCACCCCCCAAGGGGAGGTGGTGGTGACCGTCGAGGCCCAAGAGCAAGATCCCCAGGCCCAGGTGCAGTGGGTGAGCTTCCAGGTGCAGGACACCGGCATCGGCATCCCGCCGGAAAAGCAGGATCGCCTCTTCAAGCCCTTCAGCCAGGTGGACAGCTCCATCAGCCGCCAGTACGGCGGCACCGGCCTGGGGCTGGCCATCAGCCAGCGCCTCTGTCAACTCATGGGCGGAACGATCTGGGTGCAAAGCCAGCCGGGTCAGGGATCCACCTTTGGCTTCCGCATCCCCCTGAAGCTTCCGGATGCGGCCCTCTGGGCAACCCCCACCCCCGACCCAGCTCTGGCCGGCCAGCGGGTTTTGCTGGTGGAAGACAACGCCAGCCAACGGCAACTTCTTGCGCGCCTACTGCAGTCCTGGGGGATGCAGGTAACAGCCTGCAGCACGGTGGCGGAAGCCCAAGCCATAGCCAAGGCCCAGACTTTTGAGCTGGCCCTGGTGGATACCAGCCTGCCCGACGGCGATGGACTGGCCCTGGCCAGGGCTCTGCAGCAGGAGCAGCCCCCCCTGCGGCTTGTGCTGCTGGTGGATCGCAGAGCCGCTTTGGCAAGCGCTGGCTCTCTTCCTGCCTTAGGTAAGCCGGTCAGGGCTTCTCAACTGCGGGCTCTGCTGGGCCAGGAAAAAGTGCCTGCGGCTGCTTCCCACTTGAAACCCCAGCTCCCTCTGGCCAGCCGCTGCCCGTTGCGCATCCTGGTAGCCGAAGACAACCCCGTCAACCAAAAGGTCATCCGCCTGATGCTGGAGCGGCTGGGCTATCAGCCGGACATCGTGGCCAACGGCCTGGAAGCCCTGCAGGCGCTGCAACTGCGCGCCTACGACCTGGTCTTGATGGATCTGCACATGCCGGAGCTGGACGGCCTGGCCGCCACCCGCCGCATCCGCAGCGAACTTCCCCCAGAGCGCCAGCCGCGCATCCTCGCCCTCACCGCCGATGCCTTCCTGGAAAGCCGCGCTGCTGCCGAAGCCGCCGGCGTCGATGGCTACCTGACCAAGCCCCTGCAGCCGGCTGTGCTGGAGCGGGTCCTCCAGGAAGCTGCTCTCGATTTTGTCGGGGATCCAAAGCCAGAGCCGGCCCTGGATGCCGCTGCCCTGGCCAGCCTGCAGAGCATGCTGGGATCCCCGGAAGACTGGCAGGAGATGATCCAAACCTACCGGCAAGACAGCCAGGCCCTGCTGGGATCCCTGCGCCAGGCCCTGGAGAGCCGGGATGTCCAAACCGTGGCCCAACTGGCCCAGCGCCTCAAGGGCAGCAGCAGCACCTTGGGGGCCAAGCTCTTAGCTCAACGCTGCCAGGCGCTGGAAAAGCTCGTTCGCAAGCCATCGGCCAACTCTGTAAACTGGGATACCATAGAGCAGGCCTTCCAGCGGTTGGAAGCCGAGTACCAGCGGGTTATCCTCGAATTATCGGCTAGCGCGCCAGGACCGCTTCTTTCTTCTCCAGGGGCCCATGCAGAGGCTTGAGAGCAACCTTTCGGCTGGATCCGTTCCTCAGACCGGAACGAGCTCTGCTGCGGCAGAGAAGCGGCCTCTCCTCCTCATTGCCGACGATGATCCCAGCCAGCGGCTTTTGACTCGCTACGCCCTGGAGCGGGAGGGCTACCAACTCGTGGAAGCGGACAGCGGCTTGGCGTGTCTAGAAGCTGCAAGCCGCTATCAGCCGGACATGGTGCTCCTCGATGCGGTGATGCCGGATCTGGATGGGTTTGAGTGCTGCCGCCGCCTCCACGCCCAAAACCCGGACTTGCCGATTTTAATCGTCACGGCTTTGGAAGACGAAACCTTTGTCAACGAGGCCTTTGCAGCCGGCGCCAGCGACTACATCCCCGAGCCCATCCACTGGTCGGTTTTGAAGCGGCGGCTGCGCCACTTGCTGCAAGCCAACCAGGCCCAGCGCCGTCTGCAGCAGCTTAACCAGGAACTGGAAGCCAAGGTACAGGAGCGCACCGCCCAACTGGCCTGCCAGGTGGCAGATCTGGAGCAGCTCAACCGCCTCAAAGACCACTTTTTGGCCACCGTCTCCCACGAGCTGCGCACCCCCCTGACCAAGATCAAGCTGGCCCTGGAACTCCTGCGCCGCACCCCCCTCAACGAGAAGCAGCGGCAATACCATGACATTGCCCTGCAGGAGTGCGAGGCCGAAATCCAGCTCATCAACCGCCTATTGGATCTGCAGGGCCTGGAAGGGAAAGACCTGGGCTCTGCCGTTGCAGCTATTGACCTGCCCCACCTCTGGCACAGCTTGATCGAGTCGGTGCAGCAATGCACCCAGGCCCGCTCCCTCACGCTGCAGGTGGGGGATCTGCCCCCCTCCCCCTGGCGGTTTTACAGCCATCCGCAGCTCCTGACCCAGATCCTCAAAGAGCTGCTGGACAACGCCTGCAAGTTCACCCAGCCAGGTGGCACGATTCGTCTAGAGGTTCAGCCAATCCCTGAAGGGGTTGAGTTCAGGATCGGCAACACCGCTCAGATCCCGCCCGACCAGTTGCCCCGCCTGTTCGAGCGCTTTTATCGGGTGCCCACTGCGGATCCCTGGGCCCAGCCGGGCAGCGGCCTGGGGCTGGCCTTGGTGAAGCAATGGGTGGAGCGCCTCCAGGGTCACATTCGAGTAACCAGCGAGGCGGGGTGGACATGTTTCCTGCTGCGCCTGCCCAGCCTAAAGCCCTCTGGCAGGACGTGATCAGTGGCCGACGGCAGCGGCGGTTTCGGCAGTGGCAAAGGAAGTGCCGCAGCCGCAGCTAGCCACCGCATTGGGGTTCTTGAAGCGGAAGCCGCCCCCCAACAGATCCTCGGAGAAATCGACAGTCAGCCCTTGAATAAAGGTCATGCTCAAGGGATCCACCGCCACCCGAATCTCGCCAAAGTCAAAGGTATGGTCGTCAGGGTTGGCCTGGGGCTCGAAGTTCATGGTGTAGGAGAGGCCGGAGCAGCCGCTGGGCTTTACCCCCAGGCGCAAGATGGGTTGGGATCCCTCTTTCTCATACTTGCTGCGCAGCCGCTTTAGCTCTTGGATGGCGCTCTCGGTCAAGGTGATCATGGCGGGAAAGCTGACACTTACTTTTATCCTAACAGGGGTTTTGGGCCGCCTTTTCCCCTCGCGCGGCAGGAACAGTTGATAAGCTAGGGATCCCGTTTCCTCAAGCCTAACGTTCTGCCCTTGTGACGGATCCCAACGCCATTCGTGTTACCTTTCTGGGCACCAGCTCCGGCATGCCCACCCGCCAGCGCAATGTCTCGGGCGTGGCGGTGCAGTTTCCGCAGCGGTCAGAATGGTGGCTGTTCGATTGCGGCGAGGGCACCCAGCACCAGTTGCTGCGCCTAGACGAGCTGCGCCCCAGCCAGTTGCGCCGCATTTTCATCACCCACATGCACGGGGATCACATCTACGGCCTGCCAGGGCTGTTGGCCTCCTGCGGCCTGGGCAGCACCCCCCAACACATCGACATCTATGGCCCCCCCGGCCTGGAAGAGTACCTGAAGACGGTGCTGCGCTACAGCGAGAGCCGAATTCCCTATTCCTTCCGGGTTCACACCGTCGAAACAGGGCTCATTCTTCAGGATCCCGAGTACTGGGTCTTCTGCGCCCCCCTGGATCACCGGGTGCCCGCCTTCGGCTACCGCGTGGTGGAGCAAGACCGGCCCGGCACCTTCGACGTGGCCAAAGCCCAGGCAGACGGGATCCCGCCCGGCCCTCTCTACGGGCAGCTCAAGGCCGGCCAATCCATCCTCTGGCAAGGCCGCTGGTTCCACGGGCGAGATTACGTAGGGGCTCCGATCCCAGGGCGCAAGTTCTCCTACTGCACCGACACCATCTTCTGCCGCAACGCCGTCGATCTCTCTCGCGCCGCCGATCTGGTCATCCACGAGGCCACCTACGCCGAAGCGGATCGGGAGCTAGCCGAGCGCGCCAAGCACTCCACCGCCGCCATGGCCGCGCGGGTGGCCGCCGAAGCCAAGGCCCAGACCCTCATCCTCACCCACTTCAGCCCCCGCTACACCTCAGAGGGCCCTATCACTTTGGAAGACCTGCTGGCCGAAGCCCGGGCCATTTTTCCCAACACCATCCTGGCCCGGGATCGGATGACCTACGAGATCCCGCGCCGCAGCCCCGCTCCCCTGCCGGTGGGAGTCTAGACCTGCCTTGCTAGCTAGAATGATAGGACCGACAGCCTCAACCTGCGATGACGGATCCCAGACCCTATCCCGAACGGCCCAAAACCGAGCAACTGGAGCAAAACGCCAGCGAGTGGCAGGCCTTCAGCGCCTTGCCCCCCGCCACCTCTCTGCCTCCTGTGCAAGCCGAGCGACCGGCTTCTCAAGCAGCCAGCGTCCCCCAGGCTGAGGAAACCCTGCCCAAACTGGCCCCCTGGGGCAAACGGATCGGAGCCTTTGCCCTGGATTTTGGGCTGGGGCTGGGGGTCTCCTACCTGGCGCAGGGCCTGGCTTCCCTGGTGGGAGCCGATGCGGGCGCCGTGGATATGACCGGCTACATCGCCTTTTTTGCCACCTGGTTGGTGAACCGCGGCTACTTCCAATCCCGCCCCGCCGGCCAAAGCCTCGGCAAATGGCTGCTGAACCTCAAAACCCTGGATCCCGAAACCGAGGCCTCACCCCATCTGGTGCGCTCCCTGGCCCGCGAAGGGGTGCTCTCGCTGTTTATCCTCACGGAAGCCCTGCTGGTGCCTTTGGCTGCCGATGGCCTGTTCGCCCTTTTCGATAAAGAAAAACGCCAGAGCATCCACGACCGCGCCGGACGCACCCTGGTGGTGGAATCGGAGCGAGGCTACCACCTGGATGAAAAAGCCCTGCGGCTGCTGCAGGAAATTCTGGAGGGAGAAGCCGCCGAGGACGTCAAGTCCGCTGCTCGCGACCTGTTGCGCAAAGCTCAGCGCAACGAAACTGTGCGCGATCTTTCCAGACAGATGCAGCGCCTGAGCAGGGACGTGGATCGGAACACCCGCGCCCTCCGCCAACAAACCGGCAGGCAAGTCAAAAACTGGGTTGATTCCGTCAAAGAAAAGTTGGATAATTGGTGATCGCGCTTGCGAGGTAGCCCATCTCCAACCTCGTTGGCTGGGGTTTTGGGGATCTCGAGCCGACTTTCACCTCCATCTTGGGATCCACTATGGCCAAAGCAAAGGGTGCCCGCATCATCATTACCCTGGAATGTACGGAGTGCCGCACCAACGTCAACAAACGTTCTCCGGGGGTAAACCGCTACACCACCACCAAAAATCGCCGTAACACCACGGCCCGCTTGGAGCTGAAGAAATTCTGCCCCAAGTGCAACCGCCACACCGTCCATAAAGAGATCAAATAGTTCAAGACGCTTTACCGTTCTCCTGACCTATGGTTTACGCTCGTCGCCGCCTGTCTCCCATCAAACCGGGAGAGCCGATCAAATACACCGATGTTGAGCTGCTCAAGAAATTTGTAACCGAGCGCGGCAAGATCCTGCCCCGCCGCATCACGGGGCTGACTGCCAAGCAGCAGCGGCAAGTCTCCAAAGCCATCAAACAAGCGCGCATCCTAGGCCTTCTCTACTTTGTCAACAAAGAAGGGTAAGTTGCTGTCTGCTTTCTCCGGATCCCGATGAGCCTGCAGCTTTCGCCGCAATTGCAAGCTCGAATGGCCCAGCCCCTTGAGATTGGGGGGGTAAAGGTTTTTAGTCGTGTCTTTCAGGCACCCCTGTCAGGCGTAACCGACAAAGTGTTTCGGGGGTTGGTACGCCGCTTTGCCCCGCAAAGCCTGGTCTACACCGAGATGGTGAACGCCACCGGGTTGCACTATGCCCGCGAGCTGCCCCGCATTATGGAAGTGGGTGAAGGAGAACAGCCCATCGGCATCCAGTTGTTCGACTGCCGGCCCCACTTTTTGGCCGAAGCGGCTCGCATGGCCGTGGATGAGGGGGCGACCTTGGTGGATATCAACATGGGCTGCCCAGTAAACAAGATTACCAGAAACGGCGGCGGCTCTGCCCTGCTGCGGGAGCCGGACACGGCAGCCCGGATTGTGGAAGCGGTGGCCAAGGCTGTACCTGTACCTGTTACAGTGAAAACTCGCCTGGGCTGGTCAGATCAGGAGATCAACATTCTGGATTTTGCCCATCGGCTGCAGGAGGCTGGAGCGCAACTGCTTACTTTGCATGGCCGCACACGCGCCCAGGGCTTTAGCGGCAAGGCTCGCTGGGATTGGATCCGCCGGGTCAAAGAGCACTTACGCATTCCGGTGATCGCCAACGGCGATATTTTCTCGACTGATGCAGCGGTAAAGTGTCTGGAGGAGACCGGAGCCGACGGGGTGATGTGCTCCCGCGGCACGATGGGCTACCCCTTCCTGGTGGGGCAAATCGATCACTTCCTGAAAACCGGCCAAGAAAGGCCGGCTCCTACCCCCCTGGATCGGATTCAAATGGCTTTAGAACACTTGCGGGGCCTCTGGGAGTATAAGGGAGAACGTGGCATCCGTCAGGCCCGCAAGCACATGACCTGGTACATCAAGGATTTTGCCGGCGCCTCTCAGTTTCGCGCCCTTCTCTGTCGCATCGAAACCTTGCAAGAAGGGGAAGCCCTTCTGCTTCAGGCCATGGAGCGCTGCCAAGAGGCCCCGCTGCAACCGGAAGAAGTAACTGAAGACTCAAACGAAGAGCAATTTGAAGAGACTACCTGAAATTGAGTGGGGGATCCTTTTACCCTGACGGCTGGGCGGTAGCCAATCGGTCTTTGACCGCCGTTTGCAAACGGTCGTTTTCATCTTGAAACAAGGCATCCACGCTTCTGGAGAAGCGACCCTGACTTGCTATGGGCAGTTGAGCATAAGCAAACTGCTCCGGCTGAGGCCGAAATGACAGTAACCATGCCAAACAGAAGCTCGCGGTCAGCAGCTCCAGCCGCACCTGAGCTCGATGCGAGCTTTTGGTCTGGCGGGCCTGGCCAGCCTCCCGCAGGCTGCCACGGTTTTCCCGAGCAGCCTGTGGAAAACCTGTGGAAATCCCCCGAAGGCCGCCCCCAGCCTTCATGGGATCCCCAGACCACATCTAGAGCAACGAACCACTAGATTAGAGCATCCCACACTGGTCGTACGTTAAGTTTTATAAATTTGTCAGAGAATAGCAACATTTTCATCCCCCTCAGCCTGTGGAAAACTTGTGGAAAACTTCAAAAATCTGTGGAAAACTTGTGGAAAAACCTCCCGAGTTATCCACAGAGTATTTATACCTTGTGGAAAGTTGGCCAAGTTATCCACAGTTTTTCCACAGGTGGGGAATACGATCAAAAGCTTGTGGCGCAAGGTTTTTCCGATCAATTTCCACAGTTTCCACAGCCCCTACTACTACTAGATTAAAAAATTAAATTGGGTAGGGATCGTGATTTTTAACTTTATCCTGCGCGCGCGAGGAAAATTTTTTGCAAAACTCGTCTGGGCAGGGAGGGATCCGTGGGAAGCAGGCGGTGTAGGATAGGCGTATTCAGCTCGCAAGTCCCCTGATGGTGCAAGCTCAACGTCCTGCGGATTGGGAAGTCGAAACCGGATCGCCCGCGTCTGCCCCGCGCGACGGCAGGTCTGGGGATCCCTTCCCCGTCAACAGGACAGAGTCCTTCGGCAAGGCTGTCGACCTACCTGCCGGTTGTCTTTGCTTCACCTGTGAGCAAGCTGAGCTCAGCCACCACCTTGCTGCAGTTAGCCGAGCCGTTGCCAGCCGTCCTGCCCTGCCAGTTTTGGCCAACGTGCTGGTAGAGGCAAGTGCAGAGGCACAGCGGGTTGCCCTGACGGCCTTTGACTTGAACTTGGGCATTCGCAGCGAGTTCGAGGCCGAGGTGAAGGGATCCGGTCGCACCACTCTGCCGGCCAAGCTGCTCAGCGACATCGTCAGCCGTTTGCCTAGCGGCCCGATCGGCCTCAGCCAAGTGCCGGAGAGCGCTGCCGTGACCCTTACATCGGCCGCCGGCCAGTACCAGCTACGCGGCATGCCTGCGGAAGAGTATCCCACCTTGCCCGAGATAGCGCCCCGTACTGCCGATGCCGATGCTGAGGAGGAGAGCTTAGCCGCCCAGATCCTTGAGCTGCCCATCGAGAGCCTGCTGCAAGGGATTGGCCAAACCCTCTTTGCCGCTTCCGGTGATGACACCAAGCAAGTGCTTACGGGTGTACATGTCAAGCTCTTGACCGGGGATCCGCCGCGGCTGGAGTTTGCGGCCACCGATGGACATCGCCTGGCGATAGTTCAGGTGGAGGCGGAAGGGATCCCAGTTGATTTGGCGGCTGGGGGGACGAAGCTGGATTTCACCATTCCCGCTCGGACTCTACGAGAGGTGGAGCGCATCCTCGGCGCCCAGACGGCCGCCTCCGCGGTGGAACTGCGGTTTGACCGGTCGCAGGTGCAATTTATTTTGCCCCCTGGCGCCGGCAGCGCTCAGTGCCAGCAGCGGATTACCAGCCGCCTTTTGGAGGGCCAGTACCCCGACTACAACCGCCTGATCCCCCGGCAATTTGAGCGGCATGTAACCCTGGAGCGTCGGCCTTTGATCGAGTCCTTGGAGCGAGTGGGGGTGTTTGCTGCCCAGCGGAACGACATCATCAAGTTCAACCTTTCTGAGGCAACCCAAACCCTACGCATCAGCACCGAGGCGCCCGATGTGGGCAGCGGCGAGGAATCTCTGCCGGTACAGATGTCCGGCCCTGACCTGGAGCTGGCTTTTAATGTGCGCTACCTGCTGGAGGCCCTTAAGGTGTTTCATACACAGCAGGTGAGCCTGGAGCTGAACGGCGCTACCCAGCCGGCCATCTGGAAGCCGATTGGAGCGACGCGCCTCTGCTATTTGGTCATGCCGGTTCAACTGCGGGCTACCTAGCCCACCCCAGCCTGACCCAAATCGAAGATTGGCCTCAGTTGCTCCCCTGACCTGTCCGGAGAGGAGAACAGGTGGCTGCCGATAGCAGCTCGAGCAAACCGGTGGGTAAACTCCTGCACCAAGTCCACCCGCCCTTGGCGCAAAACGGCCGGCTCCAGGCGCTCGGTCGTGTTGCAGGTCATTAACACCACCAACCTCTGCTCGCAGTCGAGATAATCGGGAGCGAGCACGCTTTGGTGAAGGGTGCCATCTAACAGGCTGAGGATGCGTTCGGTTTTGGTGCTCTGCTGGGCTACCTCGCTGGCTCGGTCTTGGGCGAGGTGATCGGCTTCGTTGATGATCAGGCAGACCCCCTCCAGGTAGGGGGGCGCGATGAACTCCTGCACGGCTTCGTGATCCAAGATGAGCACCGCATAGCGCAGGGGCCCCAGCAGCTCGTGGGTCACTGCCTGCGTCCATCCCGTTTTGCCCGTACCCGGGATCCCGTGCACCAAGACCGCCAATCGCTCCTGCTGTAGAAGCTGCAAAGGCCTGAATTTCGGTGGGAAAAGAACTGATTGGATAGGGGCTGTGGATTTGCCCGATCCGGCTTTGGTAGCCGCTCACCATCACTGCCAGATTGTAAGTAACCTTGCGAACAAGGGCCTGAGAGCCACGCCCAGCAGGGTGTAGCGGCGGCAGTTGTGATAGGTGGCCTGAACTTGTAGCCAAATCTGCGGCTCCGGTCAGAAGGCATAGGTGGTGCCCAGGCTGCTGATTTCCTCCCAACTGCTGAACCGCTCGACTGGATGGTAGAAGTAGCGCTCCATATGGAATTGCGCCAACTGCACCAGTCGCCCCAGATGCGCTAAAACTCTGAGAACGGTCATTTCCTGCAGGCGCCTTAAAACGTCATCGATGGGAACTTGATCCCGGCTCACCTGCTGCTGAATCGGCGTCTGCGTGGAGAGCTGATCATGAAATACTGTATGGTCGGGGCGGGGCAGAGGTGGAGTGACGCTATTCCAAAACCCTTCGATCTTGTAACAGGTATTCTCTGAAAGTTGAGAAGCGCGCTGTACTCTCTACGTCCTACCGCATTGGCAATATCGCTGCACACATCTCCAAAAATTTTTCGGCCAACGCCCAGGGATCCCGCACAGGAATACTCGGCATCGAAATGGCGGTACAGGGGTTTCCACCCGGATTGCAGTAGGTTGTGCCGGTAGCTGGGGTAATAGTCTTCGTAATCGTTATCCAGGCAGGGTTAGGGTCTGAGAAGAGGGGAAGCCAATAGGGGGTGCTAGGGCGTGGACGACTGAAAGAGCTGGGCTGTTGACGATTGCAGGGAATCCAAACGGCATGAGTCAAGAGTGTTCTGGGTGTGGTCAGGTGGTTCCCAAAAAACGCCACGAAAGGTGGCACGATTGCCCCTACTGCGGGCTAAGCCTGTCACGGGATCACAACTTGGCGAGGGGAATCAAATCCAGAGCGGTGGGGCATCCCGTTCTTAAAGCTCAGGAAACGCCCGCTGCGATAGCAGGGATCCCTGTTCGCGAAGCGTGGCGTAAGCCATGAAGCCCGCCCTCTACCCGTTCGCGTCAGCGGCGCGGAGCGCTTCAGGGTGAGGAACGGGAGTATGGGCTTCCAAATCGTTGCTGTGGGCTGTGGAGCCCGAATGGCCGCTGAGAGCGGCTTGGGCGTTGCGGCGCAGCCGGTGGGCCTTGAGGCGGCGCAGGGCAGAGGCGGGAAACCTGCGGTCGAACTCCTCGTCGCCAATCCGCGCCAGTTCTTGGAGATCGGGGGCAACATTCCAAGGGTAAGGCTGAAAATCGGGGATCCGGCTGGGCCGGGCAAAGCGCTGGTTCCAAGGGCAGACCTCTTGGCAGATGTCGCAGCCGGCCACCCAGTTGTGTAGGTTCTGGGCGATCTCGGCAGGGATCTGCTCGGCGTGGCTTTCCAAGGTGTGGTAGGCAATGCAGCGGCGGGAATCCACCACCCCTGGGCTGACGATGGCCTGGGTGGGGCAGGCCTCCAGACAGCGGCTACAGGTGCCACAGTGGGCGGTGTGGGGCCGGTCGGGGATCAACGGGAGAGTGGTCAGGATTACCCCCAGAAATACCCAGGAGCCGTATTCGCGGGTAAGCAAGAGGCCGTTTTTTCCGATCCAGCCCAAGCCCGCCTGCATGGCCCAGGGCTTTTCCGCCACTGGGCCGGTATCGACGTAGAATCGACCGCGGTAGTCCGGAAACTGGGCCTGCATCCAGAGGTGGAGCTGCTTCAGCCGCCGTCCCAACACGCGGTGGTAGTCCCGCCCCCACGCGTAGCGGGAGATCTTGCCTTTAGCTGGATCCCGGCTGTGGCAGGTGGGGGTGTAGTAGTTGAGGGCCACACAGACCAGAGATTGTACTCCCGGCAGCACCCGCTCTGGATCCATTCGCCGGGGATCGGCCATCCAGGCCATGTCGGCGGCCATGCCCGCGGCCAGCCAGGCCCGCAAGCTCGTCAAGTCAGGGGGATCCGCCGCGCTGGCAATGCCGACTTTGTCAAAGCCCAGCGCCAGCGCCTGCCGCTTCACCTGCTCGGTGGCTCTGGCCCAATCGGCTGCTGCTCCCACGGTCGGCCCCGACAATTCTAGGGCTATTCTGGCAGACCCATCACCTGGCGGTAGCGGGCCTCCAGTTGTGCTGCCTGCTGCGAGCGACGGAAGGGATCCCAGGTGCTGTGAGCGAACAGCTCCTGCCGCAGCTTGGCCACATCCACCGTCGTTACCTCGCCGTTGGCCACCACCCGCTTCCCCCTGACCCAGACGCTGTGCACCACCTGGGTGGGCCGGCCCAGCACCAGTAGACCAATGGGATCCGTGCGGGGCAACAGCGACAGTTGGGTGAGGTCGTAAAGCACCAGATCCGCCTGCTTGCCCACCTCCAGGGATCCCAGCTCCTCTCCCAGCCCTAGACCAATGGCCCCACCGCGAGAGGCCATCTCGATGCTCTCCCGCGGCGAGATCCAGTGGCGGTAGTCGGGATCCGTAATGTTGTGCAGGATGGTGCCGATTTTAATGGCCTCCAGGAGATCCTGGGAGTCATTGCTGGCTGACCCATCGCAGCCGAAGGCCACGTTCACCCCCGCCTGCCGGTACTTGAGGATGGGGGCGATGCCGCTGCCCAGGCGCAGGTTGCTCAAGGGGTTGTGGACAACCGTAGAGCCGGTGCGGGCCAAGATCTCGATATCGGCATCGGTAAGCCAGACGCAGTGGGCCAGCGAGGTTCTCCGGTCTAGGTAGCCCAAGCGCTCCAGGTGCTCGACTGCGCTGCAGCCGTACTTTTCCTGGGCCAATCTCTGCTGGGCGCGGGTTTCCAGCAGGTGGGCATGGCGGGGGAGGCCATACTTCTGGCTCAACTCCGCGCAGCCCTCAAACAGCTTGTCAGAACAGAGTTGGATGCCGGTGGGGGCCACCATCAGCGTGATGCCCTCCTCTGGCCGGTGAAAGCGCTGCACTGCCTCTTCCACAATGGCCAACACCTCCGCTGTGGAGAGAGGATAGGTTTCCAGCTCCCGATCCGAAAAGGAGCCGCTGGGCAACCCCTGAGAGAGGGCTTGATCCTGGAGCAGGGGGCCGATGAAAGCGCGGATCCCGACTTCTCGGTAGGCCCGCACCGCCGCCTCGAGGGTGGCCAGCTCCTGGCCAGGGATGAGGATTAGGTGATCCACTACGGTCGTGCCGCCACTGAGCAAGGTTTCCACCGCTGTCGCCAGGGCGCTGAGATAAATCTTTTCTGGATCCGGGGGCGCGTACTCGTGCAGTTGTGCCAGCCACAGCTCCAGCGGGTAGGGCGGGATGATCCCTCTTTGCCACAGCTCCGAAGAGTGGGTGTGAGCGTTGACAAAGCCGGGCAACAAAAGCTTGTTGTGGGCATCGAGCTCTACGCCATCTGGGCCCACTGCCGCCAGCTCTTTGCCGATGGCAGCGATCCGCTCCCCTTCAATGCGGACATCTGTAGTCTCGTAGCCGGTGGCGGTGGGAATCAGCACATTGCGCAAAAGGTAGCTCATGGCCAGCAATCAAAAGAGCTGTTCTTCAGTTCACACTTTGCCGTGCCAAGGCAAAAAGGGAGGAAAGCCCCAAATACCCTCCCAGGACGCTTCCCGTGAGGAAGTCACCACCTAGCCAGCCCCCCTCAGGGTGGAGAGGCCCACCGAGTAGGCTGCTTCCACCAATCGGGGTGAATTCAGGGATCCATCCGCAGCGTGGAATGGGCTTATTTCTTCTTCTTGGTGGAGCCCTTTTTGGAGGGCTTGCCCTCAGCAGCAGGCGCTGGCTCTGCGTCAGCAGATTCTGCGACGACGGGTTCTGGGGCAACGGACTCTGCTGGAGGTTCGGCAGCAGGTTGGTCAGCCACAGGTTCTGCGGGAGGAGCGGCTGCAACTTCTGCCACTTGCGCTGGCTGTGCTGGCTTGAGACCGGCCTGAGCGGCCACCTCAGCGGCAAAATCCGCTTCTTGTTTCTCGATCCCTTCTCCCAAGACGAAGCGGGCAAACCGCCGCACCCGGATGTTTTCCCCTAGCTTGGCAATGTGCTGCTTCACCAATTCCTCTACGGTAATCGAGGAATCTTTAATAAAGGGCTGATCCATCAAGGACAGCTCTTTCAGGCGCTTCTCGATGCGGCCCTGCACGATCTTTTCCCGCACGTTTTCAGGCTTGCTGGCCAGATCCTCTTTGCCCATCTCGATGGCCCTTTCCCGCTCCACCACTTCGGGAGGGATCTGGTCAATGCTGACGTACTCCACGCTTTGGCAGGCGGCAATCTGCTTGGCAATATCTTGCACCAGCTTCTTAAAGTCTTCGTTGCGGGCCACAAAATCCGTCTCGCAGTTCACCTCCACCAACACACCGATCCGGTTGCCGAAGTGGATGTAGCTATCGACAACCCCCTCAGCCGCCACGCGACTGGCCTTTTTGGCTGCCCCTGCCAACCCTTTCTGCCGCAGCCAGGTGATGGCTTTCTCCATATCGCCACCGGACTCTTCCAGGGCTTTTTTACAGTCCATCATGCCTGCGCCCGTCTTTTCGCGCAGCTCTTTGACCAATTTGGCATCAATACTCATGAGGGTTCCTCAAATCTCACATCGTACAAAGAGGCAGAAAGGATGTGACCGGATGCAGAGGATAGGCAGGAGCAGAACAAAGGATGAATCTGGATTTTAAGGATACAGGCTTCTGGAGAAAGGATGGACAGGGAGCAACTCGAACCACCCAGGATCCCCACCCTCGGCCCAAGGGTTACTCTCCCTGCTCGGGATCCCCCTCCTCTTCATCCTCCACATCTTCCAGAATGTCATCCTCTAGATCCATGTCCATGGCCCCCTCGTAGTCGTACTCATCCTCTTCGACTGTGTCGAGCTGCCCATGTCGCCCTTCGTAGATGGCATCGGCCAGCTTGCCTACAATCAGCTTAATCGCTCGGATGGCGTCGTCGTTAGAGGGGATGAAGACATCGCTCAGGTCAGGATCGCAGTTGGTATCCAGCAGCGAGATGATCGGAATCTTGAGCTTGATACATTCCTGAACGGCGTTGGCCTCCCGCCGCTGATCGACGATGATTACCGCGTCGGGGAGCTTGCGCATAGTTTTGATGCCGCCCAAGTACTTCTCCAACTTGGCCAATTCCCGTTTTAGGCGGGCCGCTTCTTGCTTAGGCAGGCGATCCAGCAGGCCGCTGCTCTGCATCTCCTCGATTTCCTTGAGGCGGTCGATGCGGGTTTTGATGGTGGCCCAGTTGGTGAGCATGCCCCCCAGCCAGCGCTGGTTGACGTAGTAGCTGCCACAGCGAGTGGCCTCATGGGCGATGATCCCGGCGGCTTGCCGTTTGGTGCCGACAAACAGGAAACGCCACCCCTTTTCGGCCCCCTCCCGCACGTATTCATAGGCTTCGTTGAGGTAACGGGCCGTCTGCACCAGGTCGATGATGTGAATGCCGTTGCGCTCGGCGAAAATGTAGGGCCGCATCTTGGGGTTCCAGCGGCTGGCCTTGTGGCCGAAGTGTACCCCTGCCTCCAGCAGTTGAGGCAAACTGACTACGCTCATGAGTTGGTTATCTCCTACGGGTTAGCCTCCGCCCGAACGGATCCCCGTTGAGGACACCCGGTAGTTCGGGCGTGTGGTATTTTGACAGCTCAGCTATGCTAGCATGTGTTCTACAGGATCCGGTAACCAAGGCCTTGCACTTGCCGGGATCCGGTTCTAGAAGCTAAACTGGTAAAGCACCTCCAGAGATTTTCTCTGGCTTAGGTGCGTCGGGGCGTAGCGCAGCTTGGTAGCGCACCACTTTGGGGTAGTGGGGGTCGAAGGTTCAAATCCTTTCGCTCCGACTGGAATTAGAGAGAGCCCCTTTCTAGTGGCAGGGTCAAGCCATTCTTTTGGGGATTGCGGTAAACTACCCCGCGGCTGAAGCTAGGGGCTCTGAGGGCTCCGTCCCGCTGGCGCGAGCAGGGAAACTGCTCTTGGAAAGAAAGCTGCATTGGCGCTAGTGGTGCGGGGCCTCCTAGGTGGCTTCCATCAGAACCTCCGGGGTACTCCCGCCACAGCGCAGCTTGGCGGGATGGGGGAT
>NZ_JANSHP010000003.1:0-1309 GCF_047502605.1 Synechococcus sp. RC10A2 | reverse complement strand
GGGCAAGCCTCTAGTCCTGAATTTACTGAACAACATATTGTCTTACGGAACTAAAATAGCCATACTGAATTAAGCGTGCTGCCGCGGCTATCCCAAAGTTATGTTGCTAGGTTTTTGCACCCGATTGGAACTAAATAACCGGCAAAAGACCTTGGCCGCTCAGCATGCAGGGGTAGCTCGTCACGCCTACAACTGGGGTCTGGCTATCTGCAAGCAGGCTGTTGAATCCAAACAGAAGCTACCCACGGCTATTGACCTGCACAAGCGCTTGGTAGCCGAGGTGAAGAAAGAAAATCCCTGGTACTACCAGGTCTCCAAATGCGCTCCTCAGCAGGCCCTCCGCAACTTGGAGCAAGCCTTTAAGCGCTGGCGGAGTGGGTTGGGGAAGTTCCCCCGCTTCAAACGCAAGGGAGTGCGAGACAGCTTTTACTTGGAAGGTAGCATCCGCATCTCTGGTGACCGCATCAAGGTACCTATCCTTGGTTGGTTACGCTGTGCGGAGCTGCTCCCCACTGCCACACCCAAGAACGTGGTCATTAGTCTTCGCGCTGGACATTGGTATGTCTCCTTCAAGTATGAAGCTCCGGCGCCTCAGGTGGAGAAGACCGGGGAAGTTGTGGGAGTAGACTTAGGTATCAATCGCTTGGCCACCTGTTCCGACGGGGAAGTATTCGAGAATCCAAAGCCCTATTACAAAGCGAAGAAGCGTCTGGCCAGGCTGCAACGGCGACTGAGTCGTAAGCAGAAGGGATCCGCTAACCGTAAGAAGGCAGTAGCACAGCTCGCTAAGGCCCATAAGCGGGTGGCAGACATTCGGCAAGACAATCTGCACAAGCTAACGACCTACCTGGCCAAGAAATATCGGGTAGTGGTGATTGAGGACTTGCAGGTGAAGAACCTGCTTAAGAACCACAAGCTGGCAGGAGCGCTGTCAGATTGTGGCTTTTACGAGTTTCGGCGACAGCTAGAGTATAAGGCCCGGCTCTACGGCTGTCAGGTGGTGGTGGCGGATAGGTTTTATCCGTCCAGCCAACTGTGGGCACCGACAGAAGATGCCGCTACAGGAAAGGATGTTCTGCTGCCCGTGTTGTGGTCTGGAGCTAGACCGCGACTTGAATGCAGCCCTAAACCTGTTGCGGTGGTACAGAACTACCTCAAGCTCTGGGGGAAGTGACGCCTGTGGAGATCCCTCTGGCGGGGTGGTAGGGGTGAACTCTGCCGCTAGTCATGGGTCGCTGAAGCAGGAAGAAAGCAGCGATGCTGGGCAAAGTTCTGCTTTGTTCAGCGTTGCATAAGTCTTTCGGAGCGG
>NZ_JANSHP010000002.1:0-1362 GCF_047502605.1 Synechococcus sp. RC10A2 | reverse complement strand
TCCTCCAGCCCGCCAAGCTGCGCTGTGGCGGGAGTACCCCGGAGGTTCTGATGGAGAATATAGCCTCGAGGAGCAGCGACTTATCGAAGATCTCATCCGCTTCGACTGGCCGGAAGACCAGGGGAAAGATCTCGCTCCCCTCTCCCCTGAGAGGAGCTGGCGGCCCAGCTGCAGCGGGAGTTGCGGGAAGATTTCCTGCGCACGGCGGTGATGACAGCCGTTGCCGACGGGGTATATTCCGAGCCGGAGGACCGTCTGTTGCACCAATTGGCCGCTGCCTTCGGACTGGAGCTTCCCCAGCTCCACCTGCTCGGGGCCACGCTGGTCAATAAGGGCGCCACCTCGCCATTGCCGGCAGAGGCTCAGGCCGAGAGCGGCTATACCGACCTTTTGGCTCCCTTGCAGAAGTGGCTGGACGGCATCCAAGTCTGCGACGCGAAGGTAGCCCGCTTCTTGTGCCGTATGATCCCCGGCCAGTGCCCCTTTGAGCGGGAGGTGGTGCTGTTTGGCCGCAAGGTGATGCACATCCCCCCATGTGCAAGCTCAACCCTCTCTACGACCAGGTGGTGGCCTTGCGCTGCCGTGCCCTCTCCTTCCTGGCAGAAGCCGGGGAAGACATCAGCCAGTACACAAAAGGATAGCTTGGTAGCCCCGCACTTTAGTGCAGGGCGGAAAAGCCCGCTAGCCACTTTAGTCGCTTACCCATGATGTGGGCCGTTGATATAGTTTTGAATTACCTCAGCCCTAGCATTCCCCGCGGTACAGAAACAATAACTTCTGCTCCAAACGCTAGGCAGTTTTCGCAGGTTAGCAAACTCCTGCCTTAAATATTTAGAAGCTCTACTTTTGAATGCTTTACGAAGCGATGGGCAAGCTATGGTGAGCTTTGCGCTGAGATGGCGAGAACCCAAAACAAGCACTTCATCGCAATGTATGTTTCCGCCGCGCAACAGACCTGTAAGTCTGTAGCTGGAGTGGGTCTATGCCAAGCCTGCCCAGCCCCAATCGCTGGATCCGAGAAAAGCTCTAGCAATTGACCACGGAGTCAACAACTGGCTTACGTGCGTTAGCAACTTAGGACATAGCTTCATCATTGATGGCCGCAAAGTCAAGTCCTTCAACCAGTGGCACAACAAGGAGCTGGCTAGGCTCAAGACTCACAAGCTGCGGGGGTTTTGGTTGCAAAAGCTTCGTCGAATTACGGAAACCGGAGAATGCGGTCCACAAAGCTGCGGGCAAGGTCATTGACTTCTGTTTACACCACTCAATTGGGAGAATCCTCTTCGGTTGGAACAAAGAACAAAAATAAGAATGCGGTTTTAACCAAAACTTTGTTTTCATTCCAACAGGTCGGTTCAAGGA
>NZ_JANSHP010000001.1:0-24767 GCF_047502605.1 Synechococcus sp. RC10A2 | reverse complement strand
TTTAGTTCCGTAAGACAATATGTTGTTCAGTAAATTCAGGACTAGAGGCTTGCCCCTGCTCTCGGTGGGGGGAGTGTCCGGCTACTTGAAATCGCTGCTGGCCGGGGATCCCTACCTGGCCAGGCTGTGGGTGGTGGGAGAAGTCTCCAGTTGCCAGCGCAGCCGCAACGGCCACCTGTTCCTGACCCTGGTGGATCCGGAAAGCGGCGACCTCCTCAAGGGGGTTGTGTGGCAAAGTCAGACTGCCCGGCTCAGCTTCTGGCCAGAAGTGGGGCAACGGGTGCTGGCCCTGGGTCAACTTGGCATCTACAGCGGCGGCAGCTACTACCGCCTGGTTATCTGGCAACTGCTGCCGGCGGGCGAGGGGCTGTTGGCGTGGCGGTTTCAGCAGCTTAAGGCCCGCCTTGCCGCCGAAGGCCTGTTCGACAACCAGCGGCCCCTGCCCACCCACCCTCAGTGTATTGCCGTCGTCAGCTCTCCCGACGCCGCTGGCTGGGGCGATATCCGCCGCACCCTCAACCAGCGCTACCCCGGGCTGCGGGTGCTGTTTGCGCCAGCCCAGGTGCAGGGGGAGGCGGCCCCGGAGTCGATTGTGCGGGCCATTCGCCGGGTGGAGCGGGACGGGCGGGCGGAAGTGCTGATCGTGGCCCGGGGGGGCGGATCCGGCGAGGACTTGGCCTGCTTTAACGACGAGCGGGTGGTGCGGGCCATTGCCGAGTGCTCCATTCCGGTGGTGACCGGGATCGGCCACCAGCGGGATGAGACCTTAGCTGACTACGCTGCTGACTATGCGGCGCACACCCCCACAGCGGCCGCCGAGCGAGTTGTGCCCGATCTGCGAGAACTGCAGCGCCAGGCATTCCAGTTGCGCCAGCAGCTTGTCGAGCGCACCCTGCATGCTCTGGAAAAAGCTGAACAGCGTTGGCACCACGCCCAGCGCCGCCTAGCCCAGGTGCATCCGGAGCGGCTGCTGCAGCAGGCCCAGGAGCGCCTAGCCCAACAGCAGCAGCGCCTCGTCCAGGCCGTGCGCCACCGTCTCCAGCAGCAGCAACAGCGCCACCAAGCTCTCCAGCAGCACCTGCAAGCCCTCGATCCTGCCGCCGTTCTCAGGCGGGGCTATGCCCTGGTGCGCGACGAGCGGGGATCCCTGGTCCGCAGCCACCGCCTGCCGCCCCAGACCCGGCTGAGGATACAACTGGCCTCGGGCAGCCTCTGGGCCCGAGTGGAGGAGAGCCATGAGCCGCCGCAAACGTGAGGATCCCTGGCGCTACGAAGCAGCCATCGCCGAAGTGGAAAGTCTGATTGCCCAGATCGAATCGGGAGAGCTGGATCTGGGGGAGGTGGTGGAGCGCTTCCAACAGGCCGCCCAGACCCTGAAGCGCTGCGCCGAGTTTTTGGAGGAAAAGCGGCAGCAGGTGGAGATCCTCATCGAGGAATTGAACCAAGACGACGAAGACTGGCAAGCATTCTAGGGATCCCGCTCTGCCGTCGCCTCTTTGCTGCGCCGAGGCTTGACGGACAATGCTCGACCCGTAACAATCGTCAAGTTGTCAAGATGTCTTCTGGGGCCCCCATGTCTGCCAAGATCCTGGATGGCAAAGCCTTGGCTGGCCGGCTGCAAGCCGAGATGGCCGCTCAGGTGCAAGCTTGGCTGCCGCGGGTGGGGCGTCCGCCGGGATTGGCGGTGCTGCGGGTGGGGGAGGATCCCGCCAGTGCTGCCTATGTGCGCGGCAAAGAGCGGGCCTGTGAGCGAGTGGGCATTGCCTCCTTTGGCCGCCATTTTTCCGCCCAAGACTCCCCCGCCCATCTGCTCGACGCCATCGCCCAACTCAACCAGGACGAGCGCGTCGACGGCATCCTCGTGCAACTGCCTCTGCCCCCCGGCTGGGATCCCATCCCGCCCCTTCTGGCCATCGACCCCGCCAAAGACGTGGACGGTCTCCACCCCCTCAACCTGGGCCGGCTAGTGCGCGGCGAGCCCGGCCTGCGCAGTTGTACGCCTCTAGGTGTGATGCGCCTGTTGCAAGCGGAAGGGATCCCCATTGCCGGACGAAAAGCGGTGGTGGTCGGCCGCAGCCTCCTGGTGGGCAAGCCCCTGAGCCTGATGTTGTTGGCCGCCGACGCAACGGTTACCGTGGCCCACTCCCGTACACCCAACCTGGCCGAAGTAACCCGCAGTGCCGACATTGTGGTCATGGCTGTAGGGCGTCCTCGCTTGCTCACGGCAGACATGGTGAAGCCGGGCGCCGTGGTTGTCGATGTAGGCATTAACCGTATCCAAGACCCTGACGGATCTGAGCAGTTGGTGGGAGATGTGGACTACGAAGCGGTCAAAGAGCGGGCCGCTGCCATCACGCCTGTACCAGGCGGCGTGGGGCCGATGACGGTGACGATGCTGCTGGCCAACACCCTGGAAAGCTACAAGCTTCGCAGCCACCTGTAGCCTGGAAGCTGTCCTCAAAATCCATGAACAACTGCCAATGGCCGGCCACCAGGAGGGAGCCTTGGAGACATCAGTGAGGCTTTTTGTATAGCTTGTTACTCCGAGTGGCAGTGAGATCGGGTCATCTTCGGGCTTGCTCAAGAGTCTTCGCTGGGGGAACGCAAGAAGATTGCTAAGCAATAGTTATTCGCCGTCAAATTTTTGTCCAAGTCCTTTACGTTGACAGTCGCAGATCGGGGATCGCTGTAACGTATGGATATGAACTTAGGTTAACTAGCAGCCCGTCTCCCCAGAACTGAAGCTCCGAGGGCGGGCAAGGAGTAGGGTCTCATGCTGCCGAGTGGCTCCAAAAACGCCTCTATGCCGGCGGCCGAATCAGGGCAAGGGGATCCGGCTCCCTTTTTAGCTGATGCTAGCTCTCCGCCTCCGCGAGCTACAACCACCGCTCCCTACGTGGTGCTGCACGGTCATTTCTACCAGCCGCCGCGGGAGGATCCCTGGCTAAACCGCATTGAGCGCCAGCCCAGCGCTGCCCCCTTCCACGACTGGAACGAGCGCATTCTGGCGGAGTGTTATCGTCCCAACGCCTTTGCCCGCATCCTGGACGAGCAGGGGCGGGTGGTGCGCATTGTCAATAACTACGAATTCTTGAGTTTTAACTTTGGCCCCACTCTCCTCTCCTGGTTGGAGGAGCACGATGTTGAAGTGTACCAACGCATCTTGACTGCCGACCGCCTCAGCGCCGAGCGGCTGGAGGGGCATGGCAATGCCATCGCCCAGGTCTACAACCACGTCATCCTGCCCTTGGCCAACGAGCGGGACAAGTACACCCAGATCCGCTGGGGGATTGCCGATTTCCAGCATCGCTTTGGCCGCTTTCCCGAGGGCATGTGGCTGGCGGAAACCGCCATCGATGCGGCAACGGTTAAAGCCTTAGTCGACTGCGGGATCCGCTTTGTCATCTTGGCACCCAGCCAGGCGCAGCGCATTCGTCCTTTGGGTCAAACGGAATGGATCGATGTCAGCCAGGGTCAGATCGATCCCAGCCGGCCCTACCGCTGCTTTACCCAGGATCGCAGCGGCTACCTGGACATTTTCTTTTTTGATGGCCCTATCTCCCGGGATCTTGGCTTTGGCGATATCGTCTACAGCACCCAGTCGCTGGCGGAGCGGATCCGGCTGGCCATCCGCCCTGACAGAAAAGGGGAACCCTATCTGATCAACTGTGCTACCGATGGCGAGACCTTTGGCCACCACAAGCGCAGCGTGGAGCGCACGCTGGCCTACGCCTTTTGCGAAGAGTTTCCCCGGCGGGGGTGGCAGGTGGGCAACTACGGCCACTTCCTCAGCCACCATCCCCCCACCTGGGAGGTGCAACTGAAGCCGGTCACCGCCTGGAGCTGCGCCCACGGGGTAGGACGGTGGTCGCGCGACTGCGGCTGTGGGGCGGTTCCAGGCTGGCACCAGCGCTGGCGGCAACCGCTGCGGGAGGCCCTCAACTGGCTGCGGGATCAGTTGGCCGAGATCTACGAGACGGAGGCCAAGGCCTACCTGCGGGATCCCTGGCTGGCCCGGGATCGCTACATCGAGGTGATCTTGGATCGGGAGCGCTGCGAGGCGTTTTTGCAGGAGCACCAGAGCCACCGCCTCACTGCCGAAGACCGAGTGCAGGTGCTGCGCCTACTGGAGATGCAGCGCTACGGCCAGTTGATGTTTACCAGTTGCGGCTGGTTCTTCGAGGAGCTCTCGCGTCCTGAGGGAGTGCAGATCCTGCGCTACGCGGCGCGGGCCATCGAGCTGGCGGCAGCAGTGGCGGATGTGGATCTGGAAGAAGAGTTTCTGGGCCGCTTGAGCAAGGCTCCCAGTAACCTCGACCTATACAGAGATGGCAAGGGGGTTTACTGGGCTTTGGTGCGCCCCGCTTTGATCAGCCCACAGCGGCTGGTGGCCCAGCACGCCCTGCTTTCCCTGTGCAACGGCATGCCCCGAGCCCCCGGATATATGCTGGAGCCGGTGGATCAGGAGCGCCTGGCTATAGGGGGATCCACACTGCTCGTCGGGCGGGTGAAGCTCGCCTTTCCCAACACCGGCGAAGAGCACGACCTCATCTACGCTCTCCTCCATCTGGGCGGCTGGGACTTTCAGTGTGGGGTTAAGCCGTTTACAGGGCGGCGCAGCTACGAGCAGTTGAAAGCCACCCTGCTATCTGGATCCCGCAGCCGCATCCAGCTAGTCCTAACCCTGCAAGAGCTGTTTGGCCCGGAAACCTTTGACCTCAACGCCCTGATTGAGGAAGACCGGCAGCAGATGCTGCGCTGGCTTACCCAAGACACGTTAGATCGCCTGGCCCAGCTCTATCGCCAAACCTACCTGGAAAATTACGGGGTTTTGATGGCTTTTCGGGCCGATGGCCTGCCGATCCCGGAAGAGCTGTTGGCTGCCGCGCAGATCACTCTCAACCAGCGCCTGTTGAGCAGCTTGCGGGCGATGGAAGTGGAAGGGGGCAAGCAGGATCACCTGCTGGAGTTGCGGGCAATCGCCCGCGAGGCGGAGCAGTTGGGGTGTCAGTTGCGGCGGGAGGAGGCGGCCCGGGTTTTGGATCGGCTCTTGCAGCGGGGGATGTGGCACCTTGCCCACGATTTTGAGCCGGAGAGCTTTGGCGAACAGCTCCACAACCTGGAGGAGTGGCTAAAACTAGCTGACGATCTGCGCCTGCCCATCAACCTGGATCGCCTCCAGGAGCTCTACCTGCTGGGTCTGGAACGGCAGAGAGAACTTCAACTGCATCTGGCTGAAGGGAGCGCGAGCGGCCCAACCCACCTTCGAGAAGAAGGCCAGGAGATCCCTGGCGAAACCTTGCGCCGCCTCTTCCAGCTTGGGCAGCGGCTCCGCGTTAACGTCAACGCCTGGCTGCGTCACCTACAACCCCACCAGTGATCTGAGTGCCGCAGGCTGCGCTTTTGCCCCTCTGCTGCCCAAGGGGAAGAGGGCCTTAGGCTCGAAGGATGGCCGTTGCCCCACATTTTCCTGAATCTATCGGGATGACAGGATTCGAACCTGCGACCCCTTCGTCCCGAACGAAGTGCGCTACCAAGCTGCGCTACATCCCGAGGAGCAATCCAAATCCAAGGTTTTGTAAGTATAGCATGCCATGCATGGCATCTTCCCGCGGGCGGGAGTCGTTCTGCGCTAAGCTATGGGGATCCACCGTTGCCCTACTGGAGTATGAGTCAGCCCAAGGGTTTCAGCCAATCCAAGCCAGAGAAGAAACCGGCCAAGGCCAACACGGCCAAGCGCAAGGAAGCCGCCAAACGCTACGACGAGCTGAAAGCCAAGGGGATGCCGGAGTTCGCCATTTTTGCCCGGCGCCGCCAAGCTGAGCCCGGCAAACCCAACCCCTGGCTGCCCGTGGGATCCCTGGCGGTCAGTCGCTCCAGCGCCATCCACCAGGCCATCTTCCAAAACGAGGAAGAGCTCAAAAAAGCAGCCGTCCGCCTCTTTCCCCGTCTTAGCAAAGTCAAAGACGAGCTGGAGTTTGGCTTTCGCCTTAAGGACAAAGAGTTTCAAGACGAGCCCATTCAGGTGGCAGTTCGGCCCCAGCCTTCGCCCCTTCAGAGCTGGATAGACAGGGTGCGCAAGTGGCTGGGCCTGGGCAAAAGAACTACCCAAGCCTCCAAGAAAGGCTAAGCCGTGGCAAAGGCTTTGGGTAGCCAGCTCAAAATCAAGGGGTTGACAATCTCTGGGCGCTCGTCGTGGGGGCAATGGCCCGTATCGGGAAGAGGGAAAAATTGGTAGTCGATCCCCTGCACATGGTTTTGAAAGCCGCGACCCCGCTGAATAGGCGTCCAGGGATCCCGTTCCCCCCAAATCACCAGCAGCGGACAGCGCACCTGGGGCAGCAACGCTTCCGGCGTAGGGCCAGGGGGAGCCGTGAGAACAGCGGCAAACACCTGCTGCGCTCCCGGCTCACAGGAAGGGGCGTAGAGGATCTCCACCAGCTCGTCAGTGATGGCGGCAGGGTTGCAGTACACCTGTTTCAGAGTGGCGCGGATCCGCTGCCGCTGCCGCACCCAATCAAACAGAAGGGGCCCCGTGACCGGCGAGGCCACCAGAGCAGTGAAGGTGGCCATGAAAAGGCGGGCCAGCGGGCTGAGCTCGTGGGAGCGGTGGTTGAGACCGCCGGCACAGTTGAGCAGCACGGCTCCAGCAACAAGCTGGGGATAGCGGGCAGCCATGAGCAAGCTGAGCAAGGCGCCGATAGAGTTGCCGATGAACACCGCCGGCTGCCGCACATGCTGCCGCCAAAAATCCGCCAGCAGCTCGGCCCACAGCTCCAGACTGTAGGCAAGGGCCGGCTTGGCCGAGCCGCCAAACCCCAGCAAATCCAAAGCATAGACCCGGTATCCCGCCGCCGCTAGCACAGGGATGTTGTGCCGCCAGTGGCCAATGGAGGCCCCAAAGCCATGCACCAAAATCAGTGGGGAGCCAGATCCCTGGACGACGTAGCGAATGGCGTGACCCCGCCAGCTCCAGGTTTGGGGAGCAAAAGGGGCAATGGGATCGGCTGCCAAACTCGCAGGAGGAGCAGTGAACACAGACAGAAAAAAGATGTGGAGGCGTTGTGGAAGGGTCCCCACCTCCTCATCCTACCGCCACTCTCGAGCGTCTTTCTCTGCCGGCCATTGCCCCCAATCCCTCCCCCCAGAGAGATCTAGCTTCTCGGCAGAACTCTCAGGTGATCACATCCGGCTGCTGCCGACCGGTGCGGGCGCGGATCTGGGCGAAGTGATCCGCCAGTTGGATCAGCTCGGCCAGGGCCACCTGGGGATCCAGGCCGTGCCGGCTGGGATCCGGCTCAAACCGCTCCAAGTACACCCGCAGGGTGGCCCCGTGGGTGCCGGTGCCGGAAAGGCGGTAGACGATGCGGGAGCCGTCCTCAAAGCCGATGCGGATCCCCTGGTTGCGGCTGGTGCTGCCGTCCACGGGATCGGTGTAGCTGAAGTCATCGGCATAGGCTACTGTTTGGGAGCCAAAGCGCTGCCCCACCCAGCTTGCCACGGAGCGCCGCAAGTGCTCCATCAGCTCCTCGGCCACCTCCACCGGTAGCCCCTCGTAGTCGTGGCGGGAGTAGAAGTTGCGCCCGTAGGTGCGCCAGTGGTCTTCCACAATCTGCCGCACCGACTGGCGCCGCACGGCGAGGATGTTGAGCCAAAAGAGGACAGCCCAGAGGCCGTCTTTTTCCCGGATGTGGTGGGAGCCGGTGCCGAAGCTCTCCTCGCCGCAGAGGGTAACTTTGCCGGCATCCAGGAGGTTGCCAAAAAACTTCCAGCCGGTAGGCGTCTCGTAGCAAGGGATCCCCAGCTTGGCCGCCACCCGGTCTGCTGCCTGGCTGGTGGGCATGGAGCGGGCGATCCCCGCCAGCCCCTCCCGGTAGCCGGGCACCCGGTGGGCGTTGGCGGCCAACACCGCCAGGCTGTCGCTGGGGGTCACGTAGAAGCGGCGGCCCAGGATCATGTTGCGATCCCCATCCCCGTCGGAGGCGGCGCCGAAATCCGGCCCATCTTCTCGAAACAGCAGCTCCACCAGGGCGCGGGCATGCACCAGGTTGGGATCCGGGCGGCCGCCGCCAAAGTCCGGCAGCGGCTGGCCGTTGAGGACGCTGCCCTGGGGCGCCCCTAGAGCTCCCTCCAGGATGGCGTGGGCATAGGGGCCGGTGACGGCGTGCATGGCGTCGAAAGCGATGCGAACCCCGGAGGCCAGGTAGTCGCGGATGGCGTCGAAATCAAACAGGCGCTGCATTAGGCCTAGATAGTCGGCCACCGGGTCGATGACGGAAACCGTCAGGGATCCCAGCCGCTGCTCCCCCAGGCGATCCAGGTCCACATCCGGGGCTTGCAGGATGCGGTACTCCCGGATCTGCTGGGTGCGGGCGTAGATGGCCTCGGTCACCTTCTCCGGGGCAGGGCCGCCGTTGCCGATGTTGTACTTGATACCGAAGTCTCCCTGGGGGCCGCCGGGGTTGTGGCTGGCGGAGAGGATGATGCCGCCGTAGGCCCCGTATTTGCGAATTAAGCAGGAAACCGCTGGCGTGGAGAGGATCCCCCCCCGGCCCAGCAGTACTCGCCCGATGCCGTTGGCTGCTGCCATCTTGAGCAGGATCTGGATGGCTTCCCGGTTGTAGTAGCGGCCGTCTCCGCCCACCACCAGGGTTTGGCCGGCGGATCCCTCGAGGACGTCAAAGGTGGATTGGATGAAGTTCTCCAGGTAGTGGGGCTGCTGGAACACCTGCACCGGCTTGCGCAGGCCGGAGGTGCCCGGCTTTTGGTCGGGAAAAGGGATGGTGGCCACGGTGCGCAGGATCATAGGCTGCCCAACTCTGCTCGCCCCTCTACTATCTCATCGTTGGGGCCTCTAGGGAGGATCCCTGGGCAGCTTCAAGCTCAGGGCAGGACTTTGAGCGCCTGGCCAGCGCTGCGGCCATAGCGGCTGGGATCGTACATCTCCTCGACAAGGGCAGGGGCCACCTGGAATTGGCCAGGGATCTCGGGACGGAAGAGGTAGACGAACTCGTGGCGGCCCCGCTTGAGCTCGGTGCTGAAGAAGGCCACCCGGTCGTCCCGGTTCTCTTGATGGGCCCAAAACCAGTCCCACCAGTAGTCGGCGGCAAGCCCTCGCGGATCCCGGGAGGTGATCTCGGCGCCGCTGGGCAAGGGATCCTCGATCACCACGTAGTGGCTATCCCGCTCAGCTTCCACCGTCAGCCGGGCCAGGAGCACCTCGCCCGCCCGCACCGCCTCGCCGGGGCGCAGGAGCTGTTCCCGGTAGCGGATCTCGCCATTGGCTTGGGGCTGGGGCTGTAGGCGGAAGTAGCGGCGGCTCACCGTGAAGCCCTGGCTGTCGGGGGGCGGCAGCTCCGGCAGAAAGGCCTCTCCCCGCAGGCTGTAGTAGAGGGGGCCGGGGCCGGATTTTTCCAGGCGCAGGCGGCGCAGGTTACTCACTTCGGCGTCGTCCCAGTCCAGCACCTGGCGAGGATCCTGAGGACCGGCCTGCCACTGGGCCAGTTGCGCCCCGCTTACCCCATCTTGCACCCGCACCTGGCGGGGGCCAGGCTGTTGCTGTTGCTGGGCTTGGTAGTGGGCCACCAGGCCCAGGAGGGCGTCGGCGGTGGCTTTGGTGGTGCGCCAGCGGTTGTCCTGCCGTTGCTGGAGAAGGGCGGTGGCGATCTCCCCGGCGCGGCCATCCTGGAGGCGCACGGCCAGTTGCAGGAGGGGCCCGGCCACCTCCAGGTCGTCGTAGGTGGGGCGTTCCCCGGCTGGCGGAGCGGAGGCGGCAGGAATAAACCAGCGGCCCTGGGGATCCCTTTGTCGCCGTTGCAGACCTTCCTCCAGAGCCGCCTGGGCGAGATCCCGCTGGCCCCGTTGCAGGGCGGCCAGGCCGCGGTAGGCCAGGCCAAAGGTGGAAAGCTGCGGCGGCGGCGGCAGCTCGGCAGTCACCAGCGCCGGATCCCAGAGGGCCAGGCTGTAGGCCACAAAGGCCCGCAGATCGGGGGAGAGGCGTTGGAACGGCTGCCCAGCCAGATACTCCAAAGCCCGCCGCACCCGCCACTCCTTGAGGGCGTAGCCGGCGGCCTGGGCGAGATGATAGCCCTGCAGGATGTAGGCGGTCAGGTAGGGGTTGCTGGTGTCGTAGGCCCACCAGCCCCAGCCGCCGTCGTAGTTCTGGGATTCCTCCAGCCGCTGCAGGCCGGCCCGAACCACCCGCGGCAGCCGCTCCAGGGTGGGCAAGCGCAAGCTGAGGCCCAACTGCTCGCCGGCCTGGGCCACCGCCAAGGCGGGCAAAAAGCGGCTCAAAGTCTGCTCGGTGCAACCGTAGGGGAACTGCACCAGGTAGTCCAAGGGCCCCAACAGCTCCGCTGCGGGGCTGGCGGCCAGTTCCAGATGCAGGTGTCGGGATCCCGGCACCCAGGTGGCCGGCCAATCCAAAGGCAGCTCAAGGCCATCCTCCTGCAGCCGCCCCGTTTGGAAGAAGCGGTGCACTGCCCCTAAGGGCTGACTGGGGATCCGCAGTTGCAGCGCATCCTGCAGCCCCTCCCCTTGTGCCCAAACCCGCAGGGGGGTCTCGCCGGCCCCCAGCACCCGTAGGGGCCATTCCACCCGCTCCGCCCTCTGGGCCGGCACGGTAAGGCGTTGTCGATCCGGGCCTTGCAACGCCAAGTTGGCGGGCACTTCCAGCCCCACCTCCACCGCCTGGGCTTTTGTGGTGCGATTTTGCACAACAGCGGCCAAGGTGAGTTGATCCCCCACCTGGAAAAAGCGAGGGGTGGCCAGGCGCACCAAGAGGTCTTTGCTGACGGCGACGCTGGCCAGGGCGGATCCCACCTGGGTGTCGGCGGTGGCGGCGCGGGCAGTCAAGCGCCAGGTGGTCAGGTTATCCGGCCAGCGCACCTCTACCTGGGCCAGGCCATCGGCGTCGGTAACCAGATCCGGGAACCAGGCAGCCGTGTCGCGAAAGTCTTCCCGCACCTGGCCGGCCAGCTTGTCGGCGCCGCCGGGATATTGTTGCGGGAAAGAGGTGGTGGTGGTGACTTGGTTGTCCTGGCGCCCGTAGAAGAAGCGGCGGATATCGGGGGTAAAGTCGGGCCGGAGCAGGTAGAGGGCATTGTCCACGATCCCCAGCCCCACCTCGGCGCTGACCGGCTGCCCTTGGGCATTGCGGGTGCGGATTTGAATTCGGGCCGTCTCCCCCGGCTGGTAGGTGGGCTTATCCGTCTGCAGCTCCACCTGCAAAAAGCGATCCAGCGGCGAGACCCGCAGCAGCGCCTCGTTCTGGTACAGCCGCCGCTCTGGGCCAACGACAGTGGCGGTGACGTAGAGGTTGGGGCGATACTCCTCCCGGATGGGCAGGCGCAGGGTGGCCGTATGCCCCTGCAGGCGCAGCAGTTGTACCTGGTGCAGCCGGGATCCCTCCAGGCCCACCAGCACCGGCAGATCCGGCAGCGGCGAGGCGATCAGGATCTGGGCCTCTTCCCCCACTTCGTAGATCTGGCGATCCGCCACCACCTCCAGGCTGGGCAGGGATCCCCAGCTTTGCAGGGGGCTGCCCGGCTCCACCACCCAGAGAGAGGCGACCTCCTGCACGCGACGGCGGCGGGGATCCTGGGCCGTCAGCCGCACCCGGTAGCCTCCCGGCTGCAGGTCGGCGGGCAGGCGCAGAACTAGGCTGCCCTCGCCGTTGACGACTTGAAAAGGTTGCCGCACCAGGGTGGCTTGCCGTCGGTAGGCGCTGCTCTTGGGATCCCAGCGCCAGCGCTCCAGGCTCAGCTCCCCGGCGGTGCTGACGGGGCGGCCATCGTAATCGCGGGCTTGCAGCCGGTAGGTGAGGGTATCCCCCGGAGCCGGCAGATGGCGGTTCACTTCCGCAAACAGAGCAAATTCGCCAGCCGTGACCCAGGCCCGCGCCGATCTTGTTACCGTCCGGCGGCTGATATCGGTCACCTCCACCTCGATGCGCAGTTGCTGCACCTCTTGGGGGCCCCAGTAGCTGTCTTCTTCCCAGTTGAGATCCTGCAGCAGGCGATCCAGGCGAAACTCCGCCCGCCCTTGGGCATCCGTCACCCCTTCTCCTTCCGCCACCAACTGGCCGTAGCCGCCGTAGTAGCCCTGCTCCTCTCCCAGGTCGTCGGCGAAATAGTCTTCCTCGGCAGAACGGGGCAACAGCCCATAGCGCAGGCTCCAGTCGGGGCTGCTGTAAACTCGGTAGCGGAGCTGGGCAGCGGCCACCGGCGCGCCGAAAAGATACTCGGCCTCCACCTGCACCTTCAGGGATCCCCCCCGCACCAGCCAAGGCCGGTCGGGCACCACCGTCACCTCAAACTCCGGTTTGCGGTAGGCTGCCACCCCAAAGTCGGTGGACTCGCGGCTGGATCCCTGGAACTGCCACTCTAGGCTGTAGCTGCCCAGGGGGGTTTCTTCCGGCAATTGAAACTGCCCGTGGACGCTGCCGAAAGCGTTGGTGGCCAGGGTCTGCTCCTCCAGCACATCGCCGTTGGGAGCGGCGAGGGTTACTTGCAGCGGCTGGCCTGCCGGGGGCGGGGTGAGGCGGCCTTGCTCCCGCACCAGGGCGCGAAAATAGACCGTCTGGCCGGGGCGGTAGAGGGGGCGGTCTGGGTAGGCGTAGATGCGGTACGGCTGGTTCCAGCCGTAGGTGTAGCTGCGGGACAAAACCTGCAACGTGTTGTCGGCGCTGCGGCCATAGACCACCAACGAGGATCTCTCCCCCGCCGGCAAGCTAAACTGGGCCAGCCCCTCCTCGTCGGTGGTGGCCGTCAAGGGATCCCCCCACTCCCCAAAAACTTGGATCTGGATCCCCGGCAGAGGACGCAATTCCTGCAAATGCACCGCCTGCACCACCAACTGGCTGGCATCCTGTTTCTGGATTAGGCCCAGGTCGCTTACCAAAAGCCACTCCTCAGAACGGGGCAAAGGTGCACTCGGGTTCAGCGGCTCCTGTCCTTCCGCCTCCAGCCAGTAGGCCCCCGGCGGCAGGATCCCCAGATCCAAGGTGCGGGTCACCTCTTCTCCCCCCAGCGGCTGCTGCCAACGGCGCAGCAGCTCTCCTCGCAGGGTGGAATACAAATCCGGATCCAGGGATCCGTAGCCGAGGGCCAAACTCCGCAAGCGAGGGGATCCCTCCAGATCGGCCAGGGAAAAGCGGTAAACGGCAAACTGCACCGCCCTCAAGCCACTGGCCCTCCACTCCAGCCGCGCCGGCTCGGCGGTCGTGAACACCTGGCTGGTGCTGTAGAGGTAGAGGCTGGGGGGCAGAAGCTGCGGGCGCAGGAGAGGAGCAGAAGCTACTGACCCTTCCCGCACCTGCACAGGCCTCTCGCTGAAGACGGTTTCCAGGCCGGATCCCCGCACCGTCACCCGGTATTCCCCAACGGGCAATTGATCCAAGCGATACTCGCCCTCCGCAGACGGGCTGACGCTGCGGCTCACCGGGCCGGCGGCAATCACCTGGACGTTCCCCGGCGCCACCCCTGCCGGCAGCTCCACCCGCCCCGTCAGGGATCCCGTCGGCGGCTCCGACAGCAAAACCGCCAGCCCCACGGCCAAGAACACCCCCAGGGCCACCAACCAGCGCCGCAGCATGGGATCCCTTCCTCCTTCCTATGTGTCCTGGTTGCCCTGGGGACGGGGTCGCTACTTCACCAGCTCGAACACGTTGAACATCGGCAGGTACATGGCCACGATGATGCAGCCCACCATCCCCCCCAAGATCACGATCATCAGCGGCTCCAGCAGGCTGGTGAGGGCGCGCACCGCCTCCTCCACCTCCAGCTCGTAGAAGTCCGCCGTCTTCATCAGCATGGCATCCAGCTCCCCCGTCTCTTCGCCCACGCTGATCATCTGGATGGCCATGATCGGGAAGACCTTGGCCTTATCCAGGGCCGGGGCGATCTGGCCCCCTTCCGAGATGGATTGGCGGGCGGCGTCGATGGCGTTGGCCACCACCTGGTTGCCGGAAGTGTCGCGCACAATTTCCAACGAAGTCAGCACCGGCACCCCAGAGCGGGTCAAGGCCCCAAAGGTGCGGCAAAAACGGGCCACCGCCGACTTCTGGATCAGATCCCCGAAAATGGGCAGCTTGAGGGCCAGCGCGTCGATGGTCTCCTTGCCGGCGGGGGTGCGATAAAAGCGGCGGAAGGCAAAGAAGACCGCCACCAGAAAGCCCACCAGGCCCAAGCTGTACTGGGGCGTGCGCAGGAACTTGCTGATGTTGATGAAAAACTGGGTAAAGGCGGGCAGCTCACCCCCCAAGTCGTTGTAGATGCTCTCAAAAGTGGGCAAGATAAACAGCACCATGCCCAAAAAGATTAAGACGGCCAAGATGGTCACCACCACCGGGTAGGTCATGGCCGATTTAATTTGCTTCTGCAGGCGATCCATGTCCTCCAGCAGCTTGGCCAAGCGGTTGAGCACCTCGTCCAGCACGCCGCCCACCTCCCCCGCCTGCACCATGCTGCAGTAGAGGCCGTCGAAGGCATCCGGATAGGGGCGGATGGAATCGGAGAGGTTTTTCCCCGCCTCCACCTCCGCCCGAATCGCCCGCAGGTATTTTTTGAGCTTGGGGTTGCCGGTTTGCTCCTCCATGATGGTGAGGGAGCGCACCATCGACACGCCGGCGTTGATCAGGGCAGCAAATTGCCGCGAGAACACCGCCTTGTCCCGAATGTCGATGGATCCCAGCATCGAGAAATCAAAAGAGGTCTCCAGCGAGAAAAAGGGCTTTTCTTCCTGAATGTCCTCTGGCTTGGCAAAAACGCCCTCTCGGCGCAGCCGTGCACGCGCCTCGGTCAAGTTGTTGGCCACCACCGTCAGGCGTACCGGCTGACCGGCCTTTAACCCCCGAACCTTGTAGCGCGGCATAGCTTACCCCCGATTCAAACTCATGATGAGAGGGTTCGAGTTGTGGGATCCAGCCCCCGAACTTTGGGCAACTAACTTTCTCAGCTAGAGCTTAGCCACAAATTGAGGCGGCGGCCAGAGATCGGCAAGAAGACCTCACCCCGGGACGCGGCGCTGCGGCTCAACGACGGACGGCAACCCCCGCTGGACGCTGGTGTTGAGCTGCCGCGGCTGGCGAGGGCCCGGCAACGTTGCCCAACAGCCGCTGCAACTCCTCAGGGCGAGAGGTCTTGGACATGGCCGTCTCGAAGTCAATCTTGCCCTGCAGGTAGAGGTTGGCCAGATCCTGCTCCAGGGTCTTCATGCCCTGCTTGCCGCCCGTCTGGATGGCCGAGTAGATCTGGGCGGTCTTTCCCTCCCGAATCAGGTTGGCAATGGCCGGCGTCACCACCATGATCTCTTGCACCAGCACCCGCCCGGGCTCTCCCGGCTTGGGGTTGAGGCGGCGGGCCAAAGTTTGCGAGAAGACGGCCTTGAGGGAGTTGGAGAGCTGCACGCGGATCTGCTGCTGCTGCTCCGGCGGGAACACGTCCACCAGGCGATCCACCGTCTGGGCGGCAGAGCTGGTGTGGACCGTGGCAAAGCAGAGGTGGCCGGTCTCGGCGGCGGTGATGGCCAACTGGATGGTTTCCAGATCCCGCATCTCCCCGATCAGGATCACATCCGGATCTTCCCGCATCGCCGCCCGCAGGGCATTGGCAAAGCTCTTGGTGTCTTCGCCCAACTGCCGCTGGTGGATGATGCTGCGGATGGGAGTGTAGATGTACTCGATGGGATCCTCGATGGTGAGGATGTGCTCGGCCCGCTCGCGGTTGATGAAGTCGATGATAGCGGCCAAAGTGGTGGACTTGCCGGATCCCGTCGGGCCGGTCACCAACACCAGGCCCCGAGGCAGACGGGCCATCTCCTTACACACATCCGGCAGGCCCAGCTTGTCGATGTTGGGGATCTCAGAGGCCAGCGCCCGCATGGCGCAGGCGTAGGTGCCGCGATCCCGGTAGACGTTGACGCGGAAGCGCCCGATCCCGCGCACGCCGTAGGAGCAGTCCAACTCCCAGTTCTGCTCCAGGTGTTTGCGCTGGGTGTTGTTCAACATGCTGAAAATGAGCCGCTGCACCTCCTCAGGGGTGAGGGGCTCGTGCTCGGTTGGCTGGAGTTCGCCATTGATGCGGAAATAGGGGGGCAAACCGGCTGAGATGTGGATGTCAGAACCGCCCCTGCGGACGATTTCTTCCATCAGGTCTTCGATCATGAGTTGTGGCATAGGGCTGGTGTCTCCAATCGGTAAGCTGAGTCAGGCTGGGTTCGACCTAGGAGTTGTCGATGAAAAACCCTTCTAAAGCCGGGCTAGAGGCAACCCTCCAGGACTCGTATAGGACTGTTATAATCAGCACCTTGGCGGCGTCAAGAGCCAGGCGCCTTGCCTAAAACTTCGGCGTCAGGCAGTAGGGGCAATCCATCCAGTCTACCTGCAGGGCGGCGCCACAGTTGCGGCAGGTGCTAAGGGCCTTGGCACGGGCCTTCAGCTCCGTTTCCAAACCCTTGTCGGTGAGGATAACCCGATCTACCTCCTCCAGCGTGGTCAGGCCCTGCTTTACCAGCATCAAGCTGTAGGCGAGCAGGGTTTTCATGCCGCTTTCGACAGCGGCTTCCTTGATGACCTCCGTGGGAGCCCCCTTGTTGATCAACTCGGCCAGGCGGTCGTTCATGCGCATGAACTCGTACACCCCCACGCGGCCTTTGTAGCCCACGCCCCCACATTTCTCGCAGATGGGCTTGCCGGTGGCTTTGCGCTGCTCGATCTCTTTGGGGGAGAGCTTGTTGGCTTTGTAGAAGGTGAGCTGTTCGCCGTCGCCGCTGAGGCTGAGGCCATAGCGGGCCAACTCCTCGGATGTGGGGTGGTACGGGATCCGACATTCGGTACACACCCGGCGCATCAAGCGCTGGGCCAACACCCCCAGCAACGAGCTGGAGATCATAAATGGCTCGATCCCCATCTCCGTCAGACGGGCGATGGCACCGGGGGCATCGTTGGTGTGCAGCGTGGTCAACACCAAGTGGCCCGTGAGGGAGGCTTCGATGGCGGTTTTGGCCGTCTCGTGGTCGCGGGTTTCCCCCACCAGGATCACATCCGGGTCTTGCCGCAAGAAGGCGCGCAGGATCATGGCAAAGTCCATGCCCTTTTCTCGGATCACCTGCACTTGGGTGATCCCCGGCAGCGAGTATTCGATGGGATCCTCGGCGGTGCTGATGTTGATGCCGGGATCGTTCACTTCTGCCAGCGCCGAGTAGAGGGTGGTGGTTTTCCCGGATCCGGTGGGCCCGGTTACCAAGATCAGGCCAAAGGGTCGCCTGACAACCTCCTTGAAGCTGGCCAGGGTCTCTGGGTCGGTGATCAGCTTGTCCAGGCCGAGCTGGGTGGCGGAGTTGTCCAGAACCCGCAGCACGATCTTCTCCCCGTAGCGGGAGGGCAGGGTGCTGACCCGGAAGTCCACCTTGCGCCCCTTGAAGACGCGGCGAATCCGCCCGTCCTGGGGCATGCGCCGCTCGGCAATGTTCAAATTGGACATGATTTTGAAGCGAGCGGTAAGGGCAGGGACGATCTTCTTGGGAAAGTTTTCAAAAGCCTGCCGCAACACCCCATCTTTGCGGAAGCGGATGCGCAGGTATTCTTCTTGTGGCTCGATGTGGATGTCGGACGCCCCGTCCTGCAGGGCCTTGACCAGGATCTGGTTGGACAGTTTAATAATCGGGGCATCATCTGCCGATTTGACCTGCTGCTCCAGGGATCCCTCGCCAGCCTCATCGACGGCGACATCCTCGATGCTGTCCAGATCGAGCTCGGCGATGTTGACCACCACCTCTTCTTCCTCTTGGGGGGCAACTTGGCTGGCGACATCTGTGTCGTTGATCCCCTTGACAGCCAGCAGTTCCGCCTGTGCATCCATGTAGCGGTTGATCAGGGTCTCGAAATCCCGCTGGGTGAAGACCCGCCGCTGCAGCTTCAGCCCCTGGATGCGGAAGCGCCGCTGGATGTCGTCCAGCGCCTGCAGGTTGTCCGGCCTGACCATCGCCACCAGCACTTGGTTGTCTTGGCGGCGGATGGGCAAGAACTTGTAGCGGTTGCAGATGTCGAGAGGCAAGAGCGAGTCGATGAGCCCGATCATCTCCGAGATCTCCACCGGCTCCAAATCGATGTCGAGGGGGGGGATCCCGTAGATGATTTTCAGCTCAAAGAGCTGCTGCCGCTTGTAGGCCCGCTCCAGGTCAGGGGTGATCTCTTTGCCGACAATCTCTTTGACCACCATGGCTAGGGCCTTGCTGCCCCCTTCGCGATCGGCTTTGAGGGCGTTTTGGATGTCCTGGATTTGCTTATCGTCGGCAAAGCCCAGCTCTTTGAGCTTGCGGCCGAAAGGAGTGATGCTGACGTTGGCAATGGCCAGGGCTTTGCTGGCCGCAACGCTGCGACGGGTTAGAGGAGTAGGAAGGTCATTCATGCTGCCGGGCCACCCAGGATGTATTCACATAATGACTGCAGTTAACCGCAGGGATCAACGGTGGGGACATGCAGGCCTGCGCGTCCCAAAGGGCGCTGCCCATGGCCTTACTATGCCCCAACTTGGTTGAAACTTAAATCCCCCTTCCTAGTTCCGGCAGGGTGGTGACGCCTGTCTGGTCAGGCCGGGATCTTCGCCGGATCCACGGGGCCGGTTGGGGGCCTGCTTCCAGAGAGGGATCAGCTTAAGATGGGGAGCAGGCCGGCGGCTTGCGAGCCTTTCCGACGGGAGAAGCCTGCTAACTTGTCCCCTTTCTCGAGACAGCTTCTGCCAATGGCTGAGATCGGTCGAAAATAGGGCGGGCAACGCCAAGCTGATGGGAAATTCGGGGGACAAGCTAAGCTCAAAGGGACGGAGTCGGCCCAACTTGTTCAGGATTACCTCGCTGCAACTGCCCATGCGGCTCTACGTCGAACCCTTTACCGTTCACAAGCGCTATGCCCTCACCCTCAGCCGCGGCACCTATACCGAGGCCACGCTGGCCTGGGTGCGGATCGAAGAGGAGGGGATCGAGGGCTGGGGGGAGGCCTGTCCTTTCTCGGTGAGCGAGGACTGCCACCAGTCTTTGGAGGATATCTTGGTGGGTTTGGAGGTGGCTAAAGGGATCCTACGCCGCTATTCCCCCTGGGAGCGGCAGGCCGTCGAGGCGGAACTGCTGCAGGCCGGGATCCCTTCGGCAGCGCGGGCAGCGGTGGATATGGCCCTGCACGATTGGATGGGCAAACGTCTGGGGATGCCCCTGTGGCAGGTGTGGGGGCTGGATCGCTCTCGCATTCCGCCCACGACAATGACGATCGGCATCTCCACCCCGCAGGCGGCCCGCCAGCGCGCCTTGGCCTGGATGGAACAGACCCAAGCGCGGGCCTTTAAGATCAAGCTGGGCAGCGACTCGGGGCTGATGGCGGATCAGAACATGCTGATTGCTGTACAAGAGGTGATCCCGCTGGGATCCCTGATTACGGTGGATGCCAATGGGGCTTGGACACTGGAGCAAAGCCTGAGCATGAGCAATTGGCTGGCGGGGCAGGGGGTGAGCTACTTGGAGCAGCCCCTGGAGAGGGGCCAGGAGGCGAAGCTAATCACCCTGTGGCACGAGTCGAAGCTGCCCATCTTCGTGGATGAGAGTTGTTTCGACAGCCGCGATATTCCCGCCCTGGTGGATCGGGTGCACGGCATCAACATCAAGCTGATGAAGTGCGGCGGCCTTAGCGAAGCCTGGCGCATGATCCACATAGCCAGAGCCCATGGGCTACAGGTAATGCTGGGCTGCTACAGCAACACCGCTTTGGGCAACACGGCAGCGGCCCACTTGGCGCCGCTAGCGGACTACGTGGACTTAGACAGCCACCTCAATCTCGTCGACGATCCCTTTGCCGGGGCCATCCTGCAGGACGGCTGCCTGCTCCCCACCGACCGACCGGGCTTGGGGGTAGAGCTGAGGGAGGAATGATGGGAAAGCCAGGATCCCTGTCCAGCGAAAGTCGCGTGGCCATCCTGCTCCACGGGGGATTGCTGGGGGAGCATGGGAAAACGGGGCTGGGGCTGCTGCGCTACGGCTCCTTCCCGGTGGTGGCGGTGATCGACCGGGAGCAGGCGGGGGGATCCCTGGCCCAACTCACGGGCATTGCCAAAGACATTCCCATCGTAGCCTCGGTGCAAGAGGCGCTGGTTTACGGCCCCGAGGTGTTGGTGATTGGGATCGCTCCTTCCGGCGGCCAGTTGCCCCCTGAGTGGCGGGAGGAGCTCTGCCAAGCCCTGCAAGCCGGCTTGTCTTTAGCAAACGGGCTGCACACCCCCCTAGCGGAAGATGCCCAGTTGCGGCAGTGGCTGCAGCCGGGAGCCTGGATCTGGGACATTCGCCGCGAACCCCCTGGTCTGGGAGTAGGGAGGGGCCTAGCTCGCTCTCTCCCCTGTCGGCGGGTACTGACGGTGGGCACCGATATGGCCGTGGGCAAAATGTCCACCAGCCTGGAACTGCACCGGGCCAGCCTGAAGCGCGGCCTGCGCTCCCGCTTTTTGGCCACCGGACAAACCGGGATCCTCATCAGCGGCGATGGGATACCCCTGGATGCGGTGCGGGTGGACTACGCCAGCGGCGCTGTGGAGCAACTGGTGTTGCGCTATGGATTTGACCACGACATCCTGCACATCGAAGGTCAGGGATCCCTGCTCAACCCCGCCTCTACAGCAACCCTGCCCCTGTTGCGGGGATCCCAGCCCACCCACTTGATCTTGGTCCACCGAGCTGGGCAAACCCACATCAAAGGGATGGACTACGTACCCATCCCTCCCCTGCGTAAGGTCATCGAGCTGTACGAACAGGTGGCCAGAGCTGCCGGCGCCTTTGCCCCCGTGCCGGTGGTGGGGGTGGCCCTCAATACCTTCGGTTGGGAGGAGGAAGCCGCCCTGGCCCAGATCCGCCAGGTGGAAGTGGAGACCGGGCGGCCCTGTACCGACGTGGTGCGCTTTGGGGCGGATCCCCTCTTGGATGCCATTCTCTCGACAGGCTAGCCTCAGGGATCTCCCTTAGGGCGAGTTTCGCTGTCGAGCACTTCCAGGATGGCCTTGGCCGCACGGGCCAGAACTCCCGGCTCCCCTAGAGCTGCCCGCATGGCGGCGTAGTCAGCCTGCAGTTGGGTGCGGCGCTCGGGCCGAGTCAGCAGCTCCAAGGCCAGTTGGGCGACTCGCTCTGGCTGGGCCTCCTCCTGGAGGAGTTCCGGCACAATGGGGCGCATCAGCACCAAGTTGGGGGGAGACATAAAGGGCACCGACACCTTCAGCCAATGGCGGGCCAGCCAAAAGGTAATTGGGTTGAGGCGGTAGATCACCACCTGCGGGATCCCCAAAATGGCCGCCTCCAGGTTGACAGTTCCCGACTTGGCCAGCACCAGGTCGGCGGCCGCCAACAGCAGGTGATGCGCCTTCGGAGGCGAAGGGCGAGGCAAGAGAAGGGTGAGATCCTCCAGCCCATAGCGGCGGGCGGCTTGGGCAATCGGGGCGGCAAAGCGGGGCGAGGCCAGCGGCGCCCAAAACCGCACCTGGGGCAGGCGAGCCCGCAACAGCCGCGCTGCCTGGAGCAAGATGGGCAAAACCGAGCGCAGCTCCTGGCGGCGGGAGGCCGGCAGCAGCGCCACCACCATCGCTTCCTCAGGGATCCCTAACTCAGCCCTGGCCTGAGCGCGACCGGGTACACTCGCCAAAATATCCAGCAGGGGGTGGCCCACATAGCAAACCTGGGCACCTGCTGCGGCGTAGTAGCGGGCTTCTTCAGGGAAAATCGCCACCATCAGTCGCATCTGCTGGGCTAGCCGGTAAGTGAGGCGGCTGTTGGGCGACCACACCCATTCTTGGGGGGCAATGTAGTAAACGGCAGGGATGCGTCGCCGCTGCAACAGGCGGGCGATGCGGCTATTGATGCCGATGTAATCCACCAGGATGGCCAAATCAGGCGGGTCTTGCGCCAGGAAGCGGCGGATCTTCCACTCCGTCCATAGGGCAGGGCCGACGAAGGGGAGAGCCTCCAGAATGCCGATAGAGCTGATCTCCGTGGTGCGGTGCAACAGATTGGCCCCCGCAGCGGCCATCTCCTCTCCCCCAACTGCCGTGATGCGTAGGTGCGGGCGTTGGCGCAGCAACTCGCGGATGAGATGGCCGGCCTGCAGATCCCCGGAGACTTCTCCGGTGCAGATAAACAGATGGCTCACAGGTCGTCCTCTTCTCTGCTGCGGCGCAAGGCCGGCAGAGGGCCGCGCCGTTGGGGTTGGGAAAGGGAATCTTCCAAAAATTGCAGCAGATGGAGCAGGGATCCCGTCTCGTCCACCAGCTCTTTCCCCTGCAGGGAGAAGATGCTAGAGCCCCCCTCGCTTCGCAGACTCTCCCGCAGCGTTTGCAGCGCTTTTTCCAGGGGCAAACCGGAACGGTAGAGGAGCCGGTAGGCCTGCCGCAAGGCCGCCAGGGATCCCTCCATCCCCTTGGCTCGCCGCAACCCCACCAAGTTAAGGCCCCGGATGCGGGCCGGGTGCCCCTCCACCAACATGTAAGGCGGCACGTCGCGATCCACCCGGCTCATGGCCCCCACCATAGCCAGGCGCCCCACACGGGTAAACTGGTGGATCCCGACCATGCCGCCGATGCGCGCCTGCGACTCAATGTGAATGTGGCCAGCCAGGGAGACAGCGTTGGTGATCACCACCTGATTTTCGATGACGCAGTTGTGGGCGACGTGGACGTAGGCCATCAGCAGGTTGTGATCGCCGACCACCGTCGCTTCCCCTTCATTGGTGGCTCGGTTGATGGTGACGAACTCGCGGATGCGGTTGCCCTTGCCGATCACCACCTGAGAGGGCGCGCCGCTGTACTTCAGATCCTGAGGCTCCGTGCCCAGCACCGCCCCCGGAAAAATCTGGTTGTCCTCGCCAATATCTGTCCAACCATCGATCACCACGTGGGCCCCCACCACCGTACGGGCGCCAATGCGCACATGCTCGCCGATAACCGCATAGGGGCCAACTTGTACCGTCTCGTGCAACTCAGCCTTCGGATGGATCACCGCTGTGGGATGAATCCGAACAGAGGAGTTGGGAGTGGATCCCGCTGAAGCCAACGAACTCATTTCTAACCTAGCCAGCAAATGTAGCTACGCTCCCAACCCTGCGATTAGGGCTTGCTTGGGGAGGGCACAATCCTCCACCGCTCTGCTGTGAAACTCCGACCGGGAGGTGAAAGCAGCACTTGACATGCCCCTATCCCAACACTTTAGCAGGGTCTTTCCACGCCAAGTTGCCTCCGCTGGGCTCCTCCTCGATGGGGAAAACAGATGGCCACCCCCCACTTGCCCCGCGGTTGCGGAGCGCCAAAGGCCCCGCTGCTGGCCGCTGTTGGCCCATCAATCCACCAGGGAGAACATCAGCTCCCCTTCGGTCACCAACTGTCCCCCCACCTGGGCCCGACAAAACATCTTGCCGATGCGTTTTTGCCGGATGGTGAGCAAATTGGCTGACAGCAGCAACTGATCCCCCGGCAGCACGGGGCGGCGGAAGCGAACGCCATCGATGCCGGCAAAGAGAGCCAACCGCCCAGCCACATCCGGCAACTTGGTCAACACGATCCCCCCCAACTGCGCCATGGCCTCGACGATCAGAACGCCGGGCATGATCGGTCGGTTGGGGAAGTGCCCCTGGAAAAAGGGCTCGTTGAAGGTGACGTTTTTCAGGCCCACCGCCCGTTGCCCTGGTTGATACTCCACCACGCGATCCACCAGCAAAAAAGGGTAGCGATGGGGCAGGATCTCCAGGATTTGATCCGTGGTGAAGACGGGGGGAGCGGTTGCCAACTGGGCAGCTGCTTCAGCCGAGAGAAGAGGTGGAGGAGAGACATCAGAGGACATAGTAACCCACAGAGCCAGAAGACAAACCGTGAAACCGTGACGTACTCCCGCACTCATGCTGACGCATAGAGTGCAGGCTTCATGGCTTACGCCACGCTTCGCCAACAGTGACTCCTGCCCAATGGCAGGACATTTCCTGAGCTTGAAGAACGGGACGCCCCACCGCTCTGGATTTGATGACCCTCGCCGAGTTGTGATCCCTGCCAATCCTCAACCCACAGTGCGGACAATCGTGCCACCGCTCATGCAGCTTTTTGGGCACATCTCGACCACACCCCGAGCACCCTTGACTGCTGCCGCGGGGATCCCCTGCAATCGTCAACAGCCCAGCTCTTTCAGCCTTGGCTGCCAAAATTTGCAGGAACTCACCCCAACCGGCGTCATGGATAGATTTGGCCAACCTTGTCCTTGCCAGACCTTTGATGTTCAATGCCTCATGGGCTATGTGTCTCCCTTTTTGCAAAAGCTGATGAGCAACTTTGTGGTGGAAATCCCGGCGCTGGTTGGCTACTTTCTGATGTGCCTTGCTCAACCTCTTGACCGCTTTCTGGTAGCGGTTTGACCCCTTCTGCTTGCGCGATACAGACCGTTGCAGCCGCTTGAGGGGCTTTTGCGCTTTACGGTAATACTGAGGAACCTCGATAACCTCACCCTCATCGGTGACCAAGAAAGAGCTTAGCCCCAGGTCTATCCCCATCGTGTTTTCCCACGTTGGCGTGTCAGGGCTCCATTCCGGGACAGACGAATCCTGCAAACTCAAGGTGACGTACCACCCATCCACCTTGCGGGTGATGGTGGCCGTTTTGATAACAAACCCCTCAGGCAAAGGACGGTGTTGGACCAGCTTGACCGGCCCAATCTTGGGCAGATGGATAAACTGCCCTCGAATGCAGTCCTGCTTCATCTGAGGGAAG